>JAYVDU010000543.1:0-9274 GCA_043749245.1 Bacteroidota bacterium
AGGCTACCAGCGGCACATCAAGACTGTATGGCGGCACTGGTTTAGGATTGGCCATAGTTAAACAATTGGTTGAAGGACAAAACGGTGATATTAATGTAAAGAGTGAAGTTAATGAAGGTTCAACGTTTAGTTTTTCATTAAATTTCAAAAAAACTAAAGCGGAAGCCGAATTAGAACAGGTAATTGTGGAACTCGACAAAGAAATTAAAAATATAAAAATATTAGTTGTTGAAGATATTGCGTTGAATCAGTTGCTTATGAAAACATTGTTAGATGATTTTGGTTTTGGTTGCGATATTGCCGCTAATGGAAAAATAGCGATTGATAAATTACAAAATCAAACGTATGATGTTATTTTAATGGATCTACAAATGCCTGAAATGAATGGCTTTGATGCTACTGAATATATACGTAAAGAATTAAATTCTAAAATACCAATTATTGCTTTAACAGCTGATGTAACCACGGTTGATTTAGCAAAATGTAAGGCTGTTGGTATGAATGACTACATCGCTAAACCAGTTGATGAAAGATTATTGTATAGTAAACTAATTGGGTTGATTAAAAAACCGATATTGATTACTGAACATAAAGAAAAAGAACTAATTGAAAATAAACAAGTGAAGTATACAAATCTTGATTATTTAACACATCGAACCAAATCTAATCCCGAATTAATGATGGAAATGATTTCACTTTATTTGGAACAAACGCCCCCATTGATTAGTGAAATGAAACAAGGATTACAGAATAAAGATTGGAATAGCTTATATAAAGCCGTTCATAAAATGATACCATCCTTTTCAATTGTTGGAATAAATTCTGATTTTGAAAATATGGCAAAAAAAGTACAGGAGTTTGCTAGCACTCAAGGACAAGAAGAAGGCATACATGATATGATTTTACAACTTGAAAATGTTTGTTCCGAGGCTTGCAGGGAACTTGAAGAAGAATTCAATAATATTAAAAACAGAACAAATGGAAAATAAAACAGTAATAAAAATATTTTTAGTAGATGATGACCCTATTTTTTTAAAATCTTTAGAGATTGATTTTCTTCAACATTCAGATCCTATAGCCCTTGGATTTGAAGTTGAAACATATGCAACCGGAGAACTTTGTATGAAAAGTTTATCGAATAATCCAGATATCATTATTTTAGATTACCATTTGGATGGTATCGATAAAAATGCCATGAATGGAATGGATACGCTCGATAAAATAAAAGCTCATAACGAAAATATCCCTGTAATTATGCTATCATCACAAGATAAAATTGAGGTAGCTGTCAACTGTATGCATCATAAAGCTTCCGACTATGTTATTAAAAGTGAGACGGCATTTATGAGGTTACAAAAAATTATTACCACTATTTTATTGCATCAAAAAATGCAAAATGAATTAAGTTGGTATATGGATAGAATGTAGTTAAATAATATCATTATAATCCATGATAATATGTGATTGATGTAACTTTTTTATAAAATTGTATAATACTTTCTGTTTTAAGTAGTGCAAATTTGCCAAAGGTTCTATTAATTTTTAATAAACCCGAATGTTCTGAAAGGAATAGTTCGGGTTTATTTTTTTTAATTAAATTTGATAAATTTAAAATAACTAAAATGATTGTAAAAATAACTAAAGTAAAAGCATTAATATTTTCATTATTAATTTGCGCGTCCTTCTTATTTTCTCAAAATACAAACGACTTCCATTTAAAATTTGAAAAGACTAAGGAATTATGTAAAGAAGGAAATTATTATGCTGCCTTACCGATGTATCTTGAATTATATAGAATGGATACCACAAACGCTAATATTTGTTATCTGATTGGAGATTGTTACTTAAAAGCCCGAAGTGAAAAAGTAAAAGCATTACCATTTCTTAAAAAAGCATTAGTATCAGTCTCACATAAATATAAAGAAGGTTCTTCAGAAGAAAAAAATGCACCATTATTATCATATAAGCTTTTAGGAGATGCATATCATATTCATTCGATGTTTGATAAAGCAATACAGTCTTATGAAACGTATAAAAAAGAAATGATTTTTTATAAAATGAAAGATGCAGATAATTTAAAAGAAGTTAACCGGAAAATAGAAATGTGTTTAACAGGTAAGCAATTAATGGCATCTCCAGTTCAAGTGAAAATAGTTAATATGGGAAAAAACATTAATTCACCTTACGAAGATTATTCGCCAGTATTAACAGCGGATCAGTCTAATATGATATTTACAACGCGAAGAAAAGAAAGCACAGGAGGATTATTAACTGATGATGGAAAATATTTCGAAGATATTTATATATCAAATTATGATGGTAAGAATTGGTCGGTTGCAACAAGTATTGGAAAACCTATTAATACAGACGGTAATGAAGCATCAGTTGGTATTTCTCCTGATGGTCAAGAGATTTTAATTTACAAAGATGATAACGGTGACGGAAATATTTATTCGACTACGTTAAATGGAGATGTATGGTCAACACCAATTAAATTAAATGAAAATATTAATAGCAAACATTGGGAACCAAGTGCTTTTATTTCAGCAGATGGTCATGCTATTTATTTCACAAGTGATCGCCCTGGAGGTTTTGGTGGAAGAGATATTTATGTGAGTCAAAAAAACAGTAAAGGAGAGTGGGATAAGGCAGTTAATATGGGTGCTTTGATCAATACAGAATTTGATGAAGATGCTCCATTTATTCATCCGGATGGAATTACATTATTCTTCAGCTCCAACGGGCATAATACAATGGGAGGGTTTGATATTTTTTATAGTTCTTTATCAGAAGATGGGACAAAGTGGCAAGCGCCTGAAAATGTAGGTTATCCAATTAATTCGCCTGATGATGATGTTTTTTATGTGGTTTCTCCAGATAAAACAAAAGCCTATTATTCTTCTTTTAAAGAAGGTGGTATTGGCGAAAAAGATAATTATATGATTACTTTTTTAGCTGCAAAGCAAGCGCCTTTAACCTTGTTAAAAGGTCTTGTAAAAGATGCTTCTGGCGCTGTTCCTAATGATGTTGTAATTACTGTAACAGATAATGAAACTGGCGATGTTGTTGGTGTTTATAAACCTAATAGTAAAACTGGTCAGTACTTATTTATATTGACGCCTGGTAAAAATTATAATATTTCGTACGAGGCGGATGGATTTTTATTTTATTCTGAAAATAGAGAAATATCTAAAAAAACTAATTATTACGAAATATATAAAGCCATACAATTGCCACCAATCACTGTAGGTTCTAAAATTGTATTGAATAATATTTTCTTTGATTTTGATAAAGCTACTTTACGACAAACCTCCAATGTTGAATTAAAAAACATCATACGTTTTTTAAATAAATATCCTAAAATTGTTGTAGAAATTTCCGGTTATACGGATTCAAAAGGAACCCCTGAATATAATTTAAAATTGTCAGATGAAAGAGCTAGTGCTGTTGTTAATTATTTAATTAATAAAGGAATTGCAAAAGATAGAATGATTGCTAAAGGTTATGGCGAATCAGCCCCAGCTGCTTTAAATGAGCATACTGACGGTAGTGATAGTCCAAATGGCCGACAATTGAATCGTCGGGTTGAATTAAAAATTATAGAAATAAAATAAATAGATCTTTTTGGATAATATTCTTAATGCGTGAATTATGTAACTCATAAATATTGAAATGTAATATTTATATGCTACAACATGTCGTATTTTGCATAATGAAAAGTATTCATATCTGTCCGTCAGTTTCGGGAAATTAAAATAAAAAAAATGAAAAAGACAATAACAACATTAGCGATAGCTTTAGTAACAATACTTGGTAGTTGCAAAAAGAGCGCAACAACCACATCATCATCATCACCATCAACCTCAACTACTATACCTCTTCAAACAACTATTCAAACTTCAGTGTCTTTAGCTGGATCATCTAATTTAGCGATTCTTGCAGGGTCAGCAATTAGTAATACTGGAGCTACTATAATTACAGGTGATATGGGATTGAGCCCTGGAACATCAGTAGGTGGTTTTCCTCCAGGAATTTTAAACGGAACACTTCATATAAATGATGCTATTTCTAATCAAGCTAAATTGGATTTAACGGCTGCTTATAATGATGCTGCAGGAAGAACGTCTACAGATATTGTTACCTTATCAGGAAATATTGGTGGTCTTACTTTAACTCCAGGATTATATAAGTCTACATCAACCTTAGCTATATCTTCTGGCGATTTAACGTTTGATGCAAAAGGAAATCCTAATGCAGTATTTATTATTCAAATTGCATCATCTTTAACAACTACTTCAGGCCGTCAAGTGATTTTAAGTGGAGGTGCGCTAGCATCACATATTTTTTGGCAAGTAGGTAGCTCAGCAACATTTGGAACAACATCTGTGTTTAAAGGTACAGTATTAGCCATGCAATCTATCACTTTTAATACTGGAGCATCCATAGATGGCAAAGCTTTAGCCAGAACAGGTGCAGTGATTATGGCTGGTAACACAATTGTAAATCAATAAATAATTTTTTATTTAAAAAGAGTGCTACTAATAAGTAGCACTCTTTTTTTTGTAAATTTTTTTAAATATGTGATTTATGTAAATTATCTGTATAGTTGTGTAATAAGATTTGGTGCTGAATAAATGATCTTTGTTTTGTTGTAAAACTATATTTACAATATAAAACATAGGATATGAAAACTAAATTACTTAAAAAAATACCAGCATTTTTGCTGTTATTAATCCCCTCAATTCAGTTTGCCCAAACAATAACATTAGGAACAGCAGCCAACTTTGTGCTTTTTTCTTCTAATGGTGCACTAACTAATACAGGAATTTCTCAACTGACAGGTAATGTTGGCACTAACAGTGGTTCTAGTACTGCTTTTGGAAACGTGAACGGACAAATGCATGACCAGGATTTAGTTAGTGGTCAATGTTCAGCAGATGTCTTATCTGCATACAATCAATTAAATGCCACAACGGCAACTTTATTTCCGGCACCTCTACTTGGAAATGGACAAGTATTACTTGCAGGCGTTTATTCATTCTCAGCAGCCGTAACCTTAAATTTAGATCTTACATTAAACGCCCAAGGTAATGCAAATGCTGTATTTATTTTTAAAATTCAAGCACCGCTTTCTGCTAATGCCAATTCAAAAATAAAATTAATTAATGGAGCGAAAGCATGTAACGTGTTTTGGAAAGTTGACGGTTTAGTTAGTATGGCTTCAGGCACAACCATGCGCGGAACGGTTATCGCTAATAATGCAGCAATCAATATGAATACTGGCGATACACTTGAAGGAAGAGCTCTTTCTACAGCAGGTGCAGTTACTGTAAATGGAGTTTTAGCATACACACCAATCGGTTGTAATAGTCCCATATTAACTGGACCATCAGCTCCTAATTTAGCATCTACAGCTTGTTTCGCTATTTTCTCTGGAAACGGTCCTGTTACTAATACAAATAATACTCATGCCTCTGGAGATGTTGGTACAAACGTTGGTTTAACAACAGGTTATAATGCATTATTTGTTACAGGTACTATACATCCAATTCCTGATGGAGTAACTACGACATGTGCTACTGAGTTAGGGAATGTATATACATACTTGAACACACTTCCTCATGATATCCAATTACTATATCCAATTCAATTTGGAAATAGTTTAGTTCTGACGCCACATACATACCTAATGAGTGGATCTACTGTGTTAACAGATTCACTTTACTTAAATGCAGAAGGTAATGTTAATGCTGTTTTCGTTATTAAAGTAAATGGCGCATTCTCAACTAGTACTTATGCAAAAGTAATATTGATTAATGGTACACAAGCTAAAAATGTTTTTTGGAAAATTGACGGTGCCGTAAGTATTAATAATTTCGCAAAGTTTAAGGGAACAATTATCGCCAACAATGCAGCCATTAGTTTAAACAAAGGCGCTATAATTGAAGGAAGAGCATTAACGACTAATGGAGCGTTAAGTACAGATTCAATTAATGTGATTATGCCTGCTGGTTGTTCAACAACCGTTGGTTTTAATTCTTTAAATATTTTAGCTGATAATAACGTAGTTGCTTTCTACCCAAATCCTTTCTCAACTTCAATTTCAGTTAATATAAATAATGCATCTGAAAGTAATACAAGTGAAATGAAAATATTTAACGTATTGGGAAAATTAGAATTACATTCGACCATTACAGAAAAAAACACAACTTTTGATATGAATTTATCTAAAGGTATTTATTATTATCAAGTTATTAATATAAATGGAACTGTACAAGTTGGTAAATTAATTTCTCAATAGTTTTTTTTACAATCTGCTAAATCCCTTTATTCAATATTTATTTGGATAAAGGGATTTCTGATTTTAGCAAAGCCCCGAATCAGAAAAGTGTGAATTGTGTAACTTATTACAATATAAGTGTAATATTATTGGTACTACAGTTAAGCATCTTTATGGTATGAAAATAAATTCATACCTAAAATTTAATCCTATGAAAACTAAACTACTTAAGATTGTAGCAGGACTTACACTGTTATCTATTCCAACAATTCATAATGCCCAAGTTATCACTTTAGGCACCGCAGCTAATTTTGTACTTTTCTCTTCCAATGGTCCTGTAAGTAATACGGGCATATCTCATCTTACTGGCAATGTGGGTACTAATATGGGTTCTAGTACTGCTTTTGGGAATGTAGATGGTCAGATGCATGATCAAGATGGTACAAGTGCTCAAAGCTCTACAGATTTACTAATCGCTTATAATCAATTAAATAGCGCAATTCCCACTTTTTTTCCTTCAAACACATTAGGGAATGGTCAAGTTTTGACTTCGGGAACTTATTCAATAGGTAGTTCAGCAACTTTAAATCTGGATCTTACGTTAGATGCACAAGGTATTTCAAGTTCTGTATTTATATTTCAAATACAAGGATCATTTTCCACCAATGCATCTTCTAAAATAAAATTGAAAAATGGAGCACAAGCATGTAATGTATACTGGAAAGTTGAAGGCTTGGTTAGCATGGCATCTGGCACAACTATGCGAGGAAATGTTATTGCTAATAATGCGGCTATTAATATGAACACTGGTGATACATTAGAAGGAAGAGCGTTATCTACTACGGGAGCTATAACAGTTAATGGAGTATTAGCGTATAAACCAATCGGCTGCGGAAGCGCAGTGCTTACTGGGCCAATGGCGCCAAACTTAGGAGCTGCCGCTTGTTATGCAATATTTTCGTCAAATGGAGCTGTTTCAAATTCGGGAAATACCTATGCTACAGGAGATGTTGGGAGTAATAATGGTTCAGCAACAGGATTTAATCCATTGTTTGTAACAGGTACTATTCATCCTATTCCAGATGGTTCTACTGCTCAATGCGCATCTGATTTACTTGTTGCTTATAATTATGTGAATGCTTTGCCATTTGATATCGAATTATTGTACCCGGCTCAATTTGGAAATAATTTAGTTTTGACACCGCATACATATCGCATGAATGGAGCAGCTTCATTAACAGATACTTTATTTTTAAATGCACAAGGCAATGCAAATGCAGTTTTTGTAATACAAATTCAAGGGGCACTTACAACAAGTACTTATTCAAAAGTTCTTTTGAAAAATGGTGCATTAGCAAAAAATGTATATTGGAAAATAGAAGGTGCAGTAAGTATAAATAATTATTCTATTTTTAGAGGAACCATTATTTGCAATAACGGTGCTTTAGGCGCTTTAAATACTGGAGTTGTATTTGATGGTAGAGCTTTAACAACAACTGGTGCTTTAACTACTACTTCAATAACAATTACTTCTCCTACATTACCTTCTAATTGCGCAACTGTAGGCGTTCCAGTTGTAGAAGTATCAAAAGAATCAGTTCATATTTATCCAAATCCTTTTACTACTGTGATAAATGTTACAATGAATGATTTAGAAAAAAATAATAATGGCGAAATTATTATCTCTAATATTTTAGGAGAAGAAGTTATGCGATCTAGTGTTTCTAAGCAAACAACTGCTCTTGAAACAAGTCATCTTTCTTCAGGTATTTATTTTTATAAAATTATGAGTAATAACAAAACGATACAATCAGGAAAATTGATTGCTCAATAATCATTTAGTTTTTTAGTTAAACCCTCTGTCAATAGTTTTTGACAGAGGGTTTTTCTTTTATAAACATTTAAAAGTATTAAGTGGGATAAATGTAACAAATCAAATTTTTGATGTAACACATAAAGGTCTTCAGTTACTTTTCTTTGTAATGTGAAAATAAATTCACAACTAAAAAATAAATACAATGAAAAGTAAATTTTTACTTATAACATCAATGGTTATTTTATCTTGTTCGAAAATAAGTTTCGCTCAAGCTCCTACGTTGGGAACTACATCTGATTTTGTTCTCTTTTCATCCGTGGGGGCAGTGAGTAATGTGGGTATTCAATACCTTACACTTCTTACTGGCCATGTAGGTGCTAATAGCGGATCTATAACTAATTTTGGAAATGTAGATGGTAATATATATGCGGGAGGACCGCAAAGCGCAGCCTGTGCTGCAGATTTAACCATTGCTTATAATCAATTGAATGCTACAGTTGCAACTATATTTCCTGGTGTTTTGCTTGGAAGTGCTGTGGGACAGACGCTTACACCAGGGGTACACTCCACACCCGGCGCAACAACGTTAAACCTGAATCTTATTTTAGATGGTTTGGGAAACCCCAATGCTGTATTTATTTTTAAAATTTTAGGGCCTTTATCTACAAACGCCAATTCAAAAGTTAAATTGATTAATGGAACAAAAGCATGTAATGTATTTTGGCAAGTTGAAGGTTTGGTAAATATGGCTACAGGAACTACAATGAGAGGAACTGTAATCGCTAATAATGCAGCTATTAACATGGCAGTTGGTGATACACTTGAAGGAAGAGCACTTTCTACTAACGGTGCAGTTACTGTAACTAGTATTTTTGCATATACACCTATCGGTTGCGGAAGTCCAGTTCTTGTTGGACCTTTAGCGCCTAATCTTGCTTCAGCAGCTTGTTTCGCATTATTTTCTGAAATAGGCCCTGTAACAAACAATTTAGATCCAACCTTAGTTAATGGAGATGTTGGAACAAACAGTGGATTGACTACTCTTTTTAATCCTTTATTAGTAACAGGAACCATTCATAGTGTTCCTGATGGTACTACAGCAGTATGTGCAACTGATTTGACGAATGCATATAATTATTTAAATGCATTGCCAACAGATATCACATTAATAGCTCCTA
>JAYVDU010000544.1:0-2784 GCA_043749245.1 Bacteroidota bacterium
ATCATACCACGAAAACTTAACGTACGAAAAAGTAGATGCCATTTTAGAAACTTACAAAACAGACGATAAATTAAGAAGTTACACAGACTTAGATTATAAGAATACGCTTTAATTAATAGTGAAAGAAAACTGGAACATATTAACTAACTTGGTAAACGAGTACAATGAAAAAAATCTTCATTTAGAAGATGCTATTCATAATTTATCTCTAATTACGTTTCATTCCACTGCTATTGAAGGTTCTACGCTTACAGAAATTGAAACGCAAGTATTGCTAGAAGATAATATTACAGCTCATGGTAAAGATTTAAATCATCATTTAATGGTTATTGATCATTGCGAAGCCCTCAAATTTATCATAACTTCTGCCAAAGTGAAAAAGGAGATTACTATAGATTTTTTGAAAGAAATAAATGCTAAAGTTAATTCGCATGACATTAGTTTTCATGATAATATTTTAGGTAAAGTTTTTTATAATAGTGGCGAATTTCGAAACGCGCGCGTGAAAGCTGGAAATACGCTCTTTGACGACCATGATAAAGCTTTAGTTAATATTCAGAATTTTGTACTCGAATTAAATAACCGAAACAAAATACTAACACAGAATGAAATCCAAAAAATTTATGAATTATCTTTTGACGCACACTTTCAAATTGTAAACATACATCCTTGGTTTGATGGCAATGGTAGAACTTCTCGCTTGGTCATGAATTTTATTCAAGAGTTTCATAATTGTCCTAAAACAATTATTTTTAAAGAAGACAAGGCTACATACATTGAATCAATCATAAAAAGTAGAGAAGAAAATAACACAAATGAATTTGTAAAATTTAGCTTACAACAAGCAATTAAACATTTACAAAAGCAATTAATGTATAATTAAAAATGGGACGAAAATTATTAATACATAACGATAAAGTACCTAACATTCACACGTTAGCAGTATATCGTGCAAATGGTGGCTATGCTTCTGTAGAGAAAGCATTAAAAACAATGCAACCCGATCAAGTAACGGATGAAGTAAAAAAATCTGGCTTACGTGGCCGTGGTGGCGCGGGTTTCCCAACAGGCATGAAGTGGAGCTTTTTGGCAAAGCCCGAAGGCGTGCATCGTTACTTAGTTTGTAACGCTGATGAATCAGAGCCAGGAACTTTTAAAGATCGTTATTTGATGGAGAAAATTCCTCATGCATTAATTGAAGGAATGATTACGGCTTCTTATGCGTTAGGTGCAAAAACATCTTACATATACATCCGTGGCGAATATTTTTATGTAGCTCGTATTGTGGAAGCTGCCATTGCTGAGGCTTACGCTGCGGGTTGGTTAGGAAAAAACATTTTAGGTACTGATTTCTCTCACGATTGTTACGTGCAAGTTGGTGGTGGTGCTTATATCTGTGGAGAAGAGACGGCGTTATTAGAATCATTAGAAGGCAAACGTGGTAACCCTCGTATTAAGCCGCCATTCCCCGCAGTAGCAGGTTTATGGGGTTGCCCAACGGTTGTAAATAACGTAGAAACAATTGCGGCCGTAGTTCCTATTGTGAACATGGGTGGCGAAGAATATGCGAAAATCGGCGTAGGAAAATCAACAGGAACAAAGTTAATTTCTGCATCAGGGCACATCAATAAACCGGGTGTTTATGAAATTGAATTAGGGATCACTGTGGAGGATTTTATTTATAGTGATGAATATTGTGGAGGTATTCGTAATGGCAAAAAATTAAAAGCAGTTGTAGCAGGTGGCTCTTCGGTTCCTATTTTACCTGCAGCATTAGCATTAACAACTGCTAAAGGCGAACCGCGTTTAATGACGTATGAAAGTTTAGCCGATGGTGGTTTTTTAACAGGCACCATGTTGGGCTCTGGTGGCTTTATTGCCATGGATGAAGACACGAGCATCGTTAAAAATTTATTTACCTTCTCTCGTTTTTATCATCACGAAAGTTGCGGACAATGTTCGCCTTGCCGTGAAGGAACAGGTTGGATGGAAAAAATATTACAAAAGTTTTTGAATGGAACAGCTAATGAAAGCGATGTAGATTTATTATGGGATATACAAAGTAAAATCGAAGGGAAAACAATTTGTCCTTTAGGCGAAGCTGCTGCATGGCCAGTAGCTGCTGCTATTCGTCATTTCAAACATGAGTTTATTGAAATAGCACAAAAGAAAAAATTTGTGGATATAAGTCATTACGATAGGTTGAATAAATTAGTAAAAGCATAAGAAATTTGATGTCACAATTTGTGATATCAAATCAAAAATAAGCTCTAAGGTCACAAATTGTGATCTTAGAGAAAACAAAAAAGTATCTCATCACAAATTGTGATAACATAGAATAAAAAGAAATGCTAATAAAAAACATACAAAGCAAAATATACGAAATCCGTAACCAAAAGGTTATGTTGGATTTTGATTTGGCGCAATTGTATGAGGTTGAGACACGGGTATTAAATCAAGCAGTGAAGCGTAATATTGATAGGTTTCCTGATGATTTTATGTTTCAATTAACCAAACAAGAATTTGATTTTTTGATATCACAAATTGTGATATCAAAAACAGAAACAAGGGGAGGTACCCAAAAAATGCCTTATGCTTTCACCGAGCAAGGTGTATCTATGCTTTCAAGCGTTTTAAAAAGCAAAAAAGCAGTGCAAGTTAACATTAGCATCATGCGTGTGTTTGTGGCAGTGAAACAATTAATATTAGGAAATACTGAATTATCAAAGAAATTAGAAGAATTAGAATCAAAATATAACAAACAATTTTCGGATGTTTACGAAG
>JAYVDU010000545.1:0-2784 GCA_043749245.1 Bacteroidota bacterium
TTAGAGGATAGTTCTAAAGCACGTATTTCGTTTGAAGCAAAAAATATTGATTACAAATTTAAAGGTGGTAAATTAGGCTTAAGAAATATTAATATTCGCGAAGAAAGCGGAAAATTAATAGGAATCATGGGTGGTTCAGGGGCAGGTAAATCTACTTTGTTAAATGTTTTAAATGGAGTTGAAGTCCCTTGTGGCGGCCAAGTTTTAATTAACGGGAAAGACATTCATAAAAATCCTAGCGCTGTTGCCGGAGTTATTGGGCACGTTACACAAGATGATTTATTGATTGAAGAATTAACGGTGTATCAAAATCTATTTTATAATGCCAAGCTTTGTTTTGGTAATTTGAATGATGATGAAATTGCCAAAAAATGCCATTCGTTATTAGCCGATTTAGGATTAACAGAAACCAAAGATTTAAAAGTAGGTTCACCTTTAGAAAAAACAATTTCTGGCGGGCAACGTAAGCGTTTAAATATAGGATTAGAGCTTATTAGGGAGCCTTCTGTATTATATGTTGATGAGCCTACATCGGGTTTGTCATCAAGAGATTCAGAAAATATTATGGATCTTTTGAAGGAATTATCTTTGAAAGGGAAATTAATTTTCGTGGTTATTCATCAACCATCTTCTGATATTTTTAAAATGTTTGATAAGCTTCAAATCCTTGATGTGGGCGGTTATCCAATTTATTATGGTAACCCTGTAGATGCTGTTTCGTACTTCAAAAAATTAGTAGAGCACGTCAATTCAGAAGAGAGTGAGTGTTGGAATTGTGGTAACGTAAACCCCGAACTTATTTTTAATATCATAGAAAGTAAGGTATTGGATGAATACGGAAACTTAACACATATTCGTAAAAATAGTCCGGCAGAATGGAATAAAAGCTACGTTGAAAAAATTGAATTAACCATTGGTGATATTAAACATCAGGATAAAATACCGGAAGCTATATTTAAAATACCAAATGGTTTTAAACAATTCAAAGTATTCATCATCCGCGATGTATTAAGTAAATTAACAAATACGCAATACTTATTAATTAATTTTTTAGAAGCCCCCGTATTAGCCCTTGTATTAGCCTTTTTAATACGTTTTTTTAATACCGATGCCGATAATAAAAAAGGATACATTTTTCGAGAAAACGAAAATTTACCTGCTTATTTATTTATGTCGGTTGTGGTTGCTTTATTCATAGGCCTTACAGTGAGTGCTGAAGAAATTATCAGAGATCGTAAAATCCGTAAACGCGAATCTTTTTTAAATTTAAGTAAGGCTAGTTATTTATGGAGTAAAATTGCAATCATGTTTGCGTTATCTGCTATACAAACATTTTGCTTTGTAATTGTTGGTAACTCGGTATTAGGAGTGCATGGTATGCTTACTGATTATTGGTTGGTGTTATTTACAACGTCTTGTTTTGCAAATATGTTAGGGTTAAATATTTCAAGTGCATTTAATAGCGCGGTTACTATTTATATTTTAATTCCATTTATTATTATTCCTCAGTTATTATTAGCAGGTGTAGTTGTAAAATTTGACAAGTTAAATCCTGTAATGGCCGAGCAGGGCGGTGTTCCTATGGTGGGTGAAGCAATGGCAAGTCGTTGGGCCTATGAAGCCTTAGCTGTTAATCAGTTTAAAGCAAATAAATATGAAAAAAACTTTTATAAGTATGATAAAGTAATCAGTATTGCTGGTTATAAAAAAGTGTATTGGATTCCGAAAATCGAAAAAGTAATGACGAAAATCGGAACTGATTTAAAAGAAGCATTGAAAAAAAATGAAACTGATACAGACTTCGCACTCATTAAAAATGAACTTTTAAAAGAACAAACAATTTTAAATAATAAATATAAATTTGAAAATATAGATAAGTTAAATGCTAATGATTACACGCCTGAGGTTGTTAAATCATTAAAAGATTTTTTGGCTAAAATAAATGAGCATTACATCAACAGAGAAAATAAATACAGAACAGAGAGAGATCAACTTGTTCAAAGTATGACAAAAGACTCAGTTTCTAAAGCTAATTACATGGCAATGGAAGATGATTACACTAATGATATACTTGAACAAACGATGCTAAATAGTAATGACTTAGGTGAAAGATGTTTAGAGAAGGATGGTAAATTAATTCAACGCATAGATCCGATTTACTTAGATCCCACAGAATCAAATTTTGGTAGAGCACAATTTTTAGCACCAACTAAAAAGTTTATGGGTCACTTATATTCAACGTTTTGGTTTAATCTTTCTGTTATTTGGTTAATGAGTATTAGTTTAATGGTTATGTTATATTTTGATGTATTTAAGTTTGTGCTTAACACGCTTGGAAACATTAGCTTTAAAACAAAAAAGTAGAAAACAATTATTGAAATTTAATAAAAATGCTCACATTATAATGTGAGCATTTTTCATTTTAATAAATTCACTTTTTCGGAGTAATTAACATCAAACTTCTTTTTCATAAAAAACTTACCGGCTTTCAAATCACCTTTAATTTCTATTTTGCCTCTATTTTCGGTATTTAAAAGCTGTAAAACATCAAATATATTCAAATCACTTAAATTAGATTTTAAATTAAAAGAATACACACGCTCTGTGTTCCCATCAATATGAACACGTTTATTCAATTTTGCTTTACCTAAGTGCATTCCGTTATAGATAATATCAAATTCTGAGGGATAAATCGAGAATCCAAAACTATTCGTGTTTTTAATTTTCAGACTTAAATTAGCGTCAATGCCCTCCGTATTTATTTTATTGATAAAAAATTGATCA
>JAYVDU010000546.1:0-9236 GCA_043749245.1 Bacteroidota bacterium
ATTTGATTGGTAAGAAAAACAAATCTCCATAAAAAAAGGGAGATTACTAATCTTTAGTAACTCCCTTTTATTGTAATTTTATTTCGGACGCTAATGATAAAGAATCATTACAACTTATTATAGAGTGTTTGTAAAATAATATAGTTGGAGCTAATGGTCCACAATGAACTACATAGGTTAACTGGAAATTTTTTACAAATGAAATATTACCATTGAGTTTTCCTTTCCCGAAATCCTTATTTGCTAAAAAACCCCATTTTTTATTTGATTTAGATGTAGTAAACTTATCGGAAGCTACTTTAATTACAAAATTAGATGCTGTATCATTCTTTATTCTAAACTCATAATGTCCTGCCGAATCAGTTTTTGTTTCTAAATTTAAACCCGAAGTTAATTGTAGATGGATGAGCGCATTAGTTACATTTTCATTATTTTGAGTGCTTGTTACAATTCCTGAAATGCTTACAAATTGCTCTTGAGAAATCAAACATTCACCTATAAATAAACTTAAAAAAATATATAAATAAATTTTCATTTTCCGTAAATTGCTAATTCAAAACAGCTAACTGCTCTTCAATTGCTTTGATCTTAGATAAGGCATCGCTTTCTTTCTTACGCTCTGCAGCTATTACTTCGGGCTTAGCATTGGCAACAAATTTTTCGTTACTCAATTTCAACAATACTGATTTTAAAAAGCCTTGATTGTATTCTAACTCTTTTGATAAGCGTTCTTTTTCTTCTTCAGGATTAATGTTGCTTCCCATCGGCACATAAAACTCAGTGGATTTTACCATGAACGATAACGCACCCTCTACCTTGTCTTTCGTATAAGAAAGAGATTCTAAGTTAGCAAGCTTAGTAACAACAACATCAAAGTATGCGTGTTGAGCTTCTGATTTTTCAATCAATGCTAATTTTTCTTTTGGTGAAATTTGTTTTTGTTGACGAATATTTCTTACCGCAGCAACCACTTCTTTACAAACTTCAAATTCTGCTAATTGATTACTATCTCGTGTTGACAATTGTTTTGGCCATTCGGCGACAATGATGCAATCTTTTTCTTCACGTTTTCTTATTAAATGCCAAATTTCCTCTGTAATAAATGGCATCCACGGGTGCATAATTTTTAATAATTTTTCTAAAAAATAAATTGTTGTATCGTATGTTGATAACAATATTGGTTCAGCAATACCATTATTAAACTCTGGTTTAATGGCTTCTAAATACCATGCACAGAAATCATCCCACACTAATTTATAGGTGGTCATTAATGCATCGCTCATTCGGTGTTTACTGTAATGGTCGTTTATAATTTCTAATTGCTCATCTAGTTTGTTTTCAAACCAAGCAATTATAGGCTTATCTTCATTGGCTTCGTTTTCTAAAAACGGATCATCAATTATTGTAAACCCATTTATTAAACGGAAGGCATTCCATACTTTATTAGCAAAATTTCTTCCTTGTTCGCAATAGCTTTCATCAAACATTAAATCGTTACCGGCAGGGGAACATAATAACATGCCCACACGCACACCATCAGCGCCATACTTGGTAATTAACTCTAAAGGGTCGGGAGAATTACCCAAACTCTTACTCATTTTACGCCCTAATTTATCGCGAACAATACCCGTTAAATACACATTACTAAAGGGTTTTTCACCCATCCATTCGTAACCGGCAATTGCCATACGCGCTACCCAAAAAAATAAAATTTCGGGTGCTGTTACTAAATCATTTGTTGGGTAATAATATTTTAAATCAGCATTGGCATTTTCTTTTCCATTACGAATCACACTTGGATCAAATACCGTGATAGGCCATAACCATGAGGAAAACCAAGTGTCTAATACATCTTCGTCTTGTTTAATTTCGTCAGTTTTTAATGTTGAGTTTTTAGTTTTTAGTAACTCGATTGCTTCTTCTTTTGTTTTTGCAATTACGGTGTTTCCTTGATTATCATACCAAGCTGGGATTCTTTGTCCCCACCATAACTGACGGCTGATGCACCAATCGTGTACATTTTCCATCCAGTGTTTGTAGGTATTAATAAACTTGTCTGGAATTAATTTAATTTCTCCATTCACTACATTATCTAACGCTGGTTTGCTAATGGTATCCATTTTTAAAAACCACTGCATGCTTAAACGAGGCTCTATTACTGCGTTTGTACGCTCACTATACCCAACTTTATTTTTAATATCGTCAACTTTTACAACTAAACCCTGCTCCGTTAAATCTTTAATAATTTGTTTACGGCAGGCAAAACGGTCCATTCCAACGTATGCTCCGGCAGCTTCAGAAATTTTCCCTGCTGGCGTTAACACATCTATCGTTTGTAATTTATGTTTTTGTCCTAAGTTAAAGTCATTGATATCGTGAGCTGGCGTCACTTTCAACGTTCCTGTTCCAAATTCCTTATCAACGTATTCGTCAAAAATAATTGGCACTACACGATTAACAACTGGAACAATAACGCTTTTCCCTTTTAAATGCGCATAACTCTCATCCGTTGGATTCACACACACTGCCGTATCTCCCATAATGGTTTCAGGACGAGTCGTTGCAATGGTTATATATTCTGGCACTTCGAGAGCCTCAGTGCCCGCAACCATGTATTTTACATATACCAATTTACTTTGAGCTTCTTTATGGATTACCTCTTCATCGCTTACAGCAGTTAAGCCTTCAGGATCCCAGTTTACCATACGAACACCGCGGTATATCAACCCTTTATTGTATAGATCAATAAATACATCAATAACAGCTTCGCTCATATCTTCCTGCATAGTAAAACGAGTTCTGTCCCAATCACAGCTCGCACCAAGCTTTTTAAGCTGTTCTAAAATAATCCCACCATATTTTTCTTTCCAATTCCACGCATGTTTTAAGAAATCTTCACGTGTTAAATCAGCCTTATTAATGCCTTGTTCTTTTAACAAAGCCACCACTTTGGCCTCTGTAGCAATACTGGCGTGATCCGTTCCGGGAACCCAACAAGCATTAAATCCTAACATACGCGCACGACGAATTAATACGTCTTGTATGGTATTATTGAGCATGTGCCCCATGTGGAGCACGCCTGTTACATTTGGTGGCGGAATTACAATGGTATAGGGCTGCCTGTGATCAGGGGTAGATTTAAAGAATTTATTATCGAGCCAGTATTGGTACCATGTTTCCTCTGCCTGTGCCGAATTATATGTTTTTGAAATTTCCATCGTAAATAGTGCTAATCTCTAAATTTTGTTAAATTTGACAAAAATAATCATACTAAACCATAGTGTTACTATCTTTATGGCACGATATTCGAATTATTTTTGAAACTTAAAAATACAAACAATATAAATTTATACTAATGAAAAAATTAATCTTCACCTTAGGAATGTTCGCTTCATTAAGCACGTTAACATTTGCACAAGAAACTCATAAAGCTGATGATGGTCACGGACACGTTACTCCAGTTACAACCCCATCTGTAGCACCTACAAGTACTGCAGATATTAAATTGGATAAAATGGTTCACGATTACGGTAATATTATGCAAGGTGATAACGGAGAATGTACTTTTAAATTTAAAAATACAGGTAAAGAGCCGTTAATTATTACTATGTGTCAAGGTTCTTGTGGTTGTACAGTTCCACAATGTCCGAAAGACCCAATTTTACCGGGTAAATCAGGTGAGATCAAAGTAAAATACGATTCAAACCGAGTAGGGCCAATCAGTAAATCAGTAACGATTCAATCTAACGCTAAATCTGGAACTCAAACGATTCAAATTAAAGGAAACATTTCTGCTAAACCTGTAGAAGAAGCTTTCCCTCAAAACAAACCTTCTCAAGGAGCTCCTTTAGAGAAAAAATAAGAACGGACGATTTTTAATTGCTTTTTTGTTGTTGAACTTCATTTGTTAAATGCTCATTTACTTGATGTAAAATCCGCTTTAGAAAACTTGTTCGCCTAAAAAAATCTAATTAAAAAATATCCTTAACATTCATAATCATTAATATAAACGACCATGAAAAAAATAGTAGCAGCAGCAGCATTATTCTTTACAGTAGGATTTGCAAACGCACAAGAATCATCAGTACCATCAGTTGACCCAAATGCACCGGAAATGAAATTTGAAACAGAAGTTTTAGATTACGGAACAGTTAAGTTTGACGCTAATGGTGTGCGTGAATTTAAAGTTAAAAATGTAGGTAAATCTCCGTTAACTATTACTAACGTTCAAGGGCAATGTGGTTGCACCGCTACAACGATTGATGGTAAACCAGGTTGGCCGCAAGAACCAATTTTACCAGGTAAATCAGCATCTATTAGAGTAAAATATGACACAAAACGCCCTGGTCCTTTTGAGAAAAATGTAACAGTTACATCCAACTCAAAGTTATCAAGTGTGGTAGTAAAAATTAAAGGAGTTGTAGAAGCTGCTCCGGTTGCGCCAACACCAGATGGTAAGTAATTCAATTAAATTATATTTTAAAAACCTCTCGGTAACACGAGAGGTTTTTTGTTTATGCCTATTAGCGATTCAGTTTGTTTCTTTTGCGCAGGCCAATTTAAAAGTAGCTGATGCTAAAAAGAATTTCGGCTTCGTAAAAAAAGGAGAGGTGGTTAAAATTACATACACGATTACCAATATTGGAAATCAACCTTTATTAATAACGGATGCTAAAGTAGAGTGCTCGTGCACGACTGTTGATTTTCCTAAGCAGCCCCTCATTCCTAATCAAACAGGCACTATTACGGTAAGTTTTGACACTAAAAGTGTATACGACAGGCAAGATCGAACGGTGGAAATTATTTCTAATGCTAAAAACGGTAGTCAAAAAATTAGATTTAAAGGCGTGGTTTTAAAATAAGATTTACGTTTAGTGGTTGCTGTCATTTTATCTATTTATTATACATTTGAGCACTCATGCAAAACATTCGTTTAGATATATCAACAATTGAACTTCACCAAAAAGCGGCAGAACAACTCATAGTCTTTGCTAAAGCTGAAACAGTATTTTTATTCGATGCGCCAATGGGTGCGGGAAAAACAACATTTATCAAATCAGTATGTACCTATTTAGGAGTGAAAGATTCGATGAGCAGCCCTACGTATGGCATCGTCAATGAATACCATACGGAATCTGCTCTTAAAGTTTTTCATTTTGATTTATACCGCTTAAATCGTAGCGAAGAATTATTTGATTTAGGTTTTGGTGAATATATTTCAGGGAAAGATTATGTGTTTATTGAATGGCCTGAATTAGCCTTGACATTTATCAGTTCGCACATTCTCGTGAAAATTGAAGTGAATGGTAATAATCGTTATCTTTGCGCTGAAATTATAAAATAAACAACATGCGTTTTTCAATATTTTTAAGTCTTATCTTTTTGTCGAGTTTTAGTTTTGCTCAAACAGATGCCGTTACAACAAACACGATTTCTTCCAAAAAAAAGAAAGGGAATTTTTATATCATGTGGGGTTATACAAGGGCCACATTTAGTAAAAGCACTATTCATTTTAAGGATAATTCGAATACCTATTACCCCGAAACTGATAGAACGCATGAATATGATTTTACTATTTATAATGCGGTAGCCCATGATAAGCCAGATTTTCAGGGCATTAAAGATCCGGTAAATATTACCATACCTCAGTTTGTAGTTCATGCTGGTTATTATTTTAATAATAAAAAAGATTTTGGTATCGAAATAAATTACGACCACACAAAATATGTGGTGGATGATTATCAACGCATACATATTAAAGGTGAGTTTAATGGAAATTATGTAGATAAAGATACAACCCTTAATCCTACTAATTTGTTACATTTTGAACATACAGATGGTGCTAATTTTTGGATGGTTAATTTTATTAAACGTTGGAAATTTTATGAACCATCCAAACGATTTAATGTTGGCTGGGTTGTTAAACCAGGTCTTGGCATTGTGGTTCCTCGCACAGACGTAACGATGTTAGGTACTCGTTTAAATAATGATTGGCACGTAGCTGGATGGATTGTAGGTGTTGAAAGTGGTTTAAGAGTTGAGTTCTTAAGACATGGTGTTTTTGAATTTGTGGCTAAGGGTGCTTTTGCTGATTATACAAATAGCTTAGTGCTTGGGAAGGGTAATGGACAAGCGAGTCATCACTTTTTTGCAGGTCAATTAACTATGACGCTTGGCGTTTATTTTTAAACACATGATTGCTTGAACTATTTGGCGTTATAATATATTTGTTTAAAAACACAATTTACTTATATTTGTCTATTAAACTTATTTATTTTATGAAAAAATTACTAACCGTTTTTGCTCTAACTAGCTTCACAGCAGTATTTTCTCAAATTACAATTACCTCCAACCTTCCTGCAAATATTAATACTGGAGCATCTATTGATGCTGAAGTCAAAATTAACAAAGGAACGGTAAGTAATTTTGCGAAATACCAGATGGATGTTCCTGCGGGCTATGTCGTATCTGCAATAGAAGTAAAAGGTGGTAATTTCACTTTCGAAAACCAGCGTGCCAAAATAGTATGGGTTTCTATTCCTAGCGATCCCGAAATAAGCATAAAATTAAAAGTACAGGCTAATAGCGATGCGGCTAATCCGGGTACTTTTTCTCAAAAGTTTTATTACTTAGAAAACAATGAAAAGAAAGAAGTGGATGGAGGAAATAATGTTATAACCATCGGAGGCGGTGGCGCAGCTGTTGCCGTTAATACAACAACTGAAACAAAACCTGTTGAAACTAAAGTTGTAGAAACTGTTGTTACTGAAACAAAACCGGTTGAAACTAAAGTAGTAGAAACTGTTACTCAAACTAAAACGGTAGAAACTAAAGTAGTAGAAACAAAACCTGTGGAAACTAAAAAAGTTGAAACGGTAACTTCGTCAAAAGTGACTAATAATAACTCAACAACAAGCGCGAGAGTTAACTCTTCAAGCGCATCTGAAGCTGGCATGACATTTAGAGTGCAACTAGGTGCTTTTGCAATAGAGCCATCTAAAAATAAATTTGCAGCAGCGGGTTCCGTAAAAATCGACTTAATTAACGGCATGTACAAAGTCACTACTGGTAATTTTACTTCGAAAGAAGAGGCTATTAAATTTCGCGACCAATTGCAAGTTAAAGGCTTTTCTGGATTTGTTGCAAAATATAAAGACGGAAAACGAATTAATTAACAGTTGTCATTCTAATTAAATAATTACTAAGCTTCTTTTTTTGATTAGATTTTTTATTATAGCTGTTATCTTATTTACTACAACATGTAGTAATGCCCAACAGTATCCCTGGTGGTCGCAGTATAGCACCAACCAAACCTTATTAAATCCAGGATTTTGTGGTACTAAGCGATTGGTAGATGTTAGAATTAACTACCGTAATCAATGGACAGGTTTTGAAGGATCACCCAAAACATACGTACTTTCGCTTAACTCCCGATTATGGAAAGGTAGATTAGGTGTTGGTGGTTTTTTATTTAAGGATGATATTGGTCCGTTTAGAAATTTCAATACGAGTTTAACCTTTGCTTACCATTTAAAATTTGCTGACTCAGAATTATCATTTGGTATACAAGGAAATTATATGAGTCAAAGTTTTATTGCGACGGATGTCACATTGCGTAATCAGCAAGACAAGGCCGTTAATCAATATATTACCGACAAGGTGAGTAATTTTGATGGTAGTTTTGGTATCGTTTATTTTAATGATCGATTTCATATTGGAGTAGCGGCTAATAATATTGCAAGTAGCAAGTTTGAGCATTATAAAATTGATCCCTTAAAAAACGGAAAATATACAAATGCCCCACACTATAATTTATCAGCTGGTTATAATTGGGCAGAAAATATTGATTATACATTTCAAAATTCAATTTTAGCTGTATACGTTCCCGGCGTTCCATTCTCTTTTGATTATACTTTATTACTTCATATCAAAAAACAAATTATGGCAGGTGTTAGTTTTAGAGTGAATGATGCCATTGCTTTACATTTAGGATGTACCATCAAAGAGAACTTTCAAATTGCTTATTCTTATGATATTGTTACGTCTCCCTTACGCACCTACCAAAAGGGTTCTCACGAAATTAAATTGGTTTTTTCATCAAATTTAGGTACTGATAAAAAGAAGCGTGGCTTTAACGGACGGTTTTTAAAACAGCGTTTTCAGTATTTACTTTAATCTCTTTGTTTATTTACTATGCGTTTTGCCATTATTGATTTAGGAACCAATACCTTCAATTTATTGATTGCGGAAAGTGATGGAGATAACTCATTTACCAAATTATTTAATACCAAAGTAGCCGTTAAGTTGGGGGAGGGGGGCATCAATGCGGGCTATATTGCAGATGTTCCTTTTCAAAGAGGCATTAACGCACTGAAACAATACCAACAATATTTATTGGATTATGATGTAGAACAAACGTTTGCCTTTGCTACATCAGCTATTCGTTCAGCATCTAATGGATCTGAATTTGTAGCACATGCAAAAAAAATAGCAGGCATCACCATTACGGTTATTGATGGGCATGAAGAAGCTGAGTTAATTTACCATGGCAATAAAATGGCGGTTCGCATGACGGAACAAACCTCGCTTATTATGGATATTGGCGGAGGGAGTAACGAATTTATTTTGGCAAATCATGATACTGTTTTTTGGAAGAATAGTTATTTATTAGGAGCTGCCAGATTACTTGATAAATTTAAACCTTCCGATCCCATTACCGAAAAGGAAATTGACGCTTTTAATAATTATTTAAGAGAACAGCTGAAGTCTTTATTTGAGGCTACTAAAAATTACCCGCCAATAGAATTAATAGGCTCTTCGGGCGCTTTTGATTCGGTTGTAGACATTATAGCGGGAGAGTTTGGAACTTCTGTAGCTGATGATATCCAAACAGAATACGCCATTGATATAGAGCACTATAAACGTGTGAGTAAAAAAATAATAGCCTCTACCATTCAGGAGCGTCAACACACAACAGGATTAATAGAAATGCGAATTGATATGATTGTTATTTCTTTTTTATTAATTGATTTTATGATCAACGAATTTAATATTTCCAACATCAGAGTATCTGCATATTCGCTTAAAGAAGGCGTTATTTGCAAGAAGTTGGGATTGAAGTGTAAATCAAATTCTAATTAGTGTCAGCAAGAAAACGCCAATTTCAGCGTTGAGCTCACCTAAAAAATCAGTCATTTACTTTAGTAAACTCCTATTTTTTTAGGTTTCGCTCGCCT
>JAYVDU010000547.1:0-2769 GCA_043749245.1 Bacteroidota bacterium
GTTTATAAAATGCCGTGTCCAACAATTTATGTTCTGAAGTATAATATGAGTGCTCTGATTTGATTGTCGAGTCATTGTTTAGAATAAATACTTTATATGGGCAAGTGTCTTGCGGAGGAGTAGAGAAAAAATTCATCTGTAAGTCCGAACTTACTGTACCGTTGGGATAATATTCAGTTTTGCGCTCCAGTAATTTGTGGTCATTTTCGACATGTACGAGAGTATCCAATGACTTAAAATATTTATAAATTGTCTTTACGTTTTTTGGTCGAAAAATGTCGATATGCAATTCGGCAAAGATTTGTCCTGTTGAATGTAAAGACAACAAAACTAATGTCAATATTTGAAATATTTTTTTCATTGAGGTCTTTTCAACGGCTTAGTTATAACGTTTTGGAGCTAAAAGAAGTGCGGTTTTGTAACCGAAATATTTTCTACCAACACAAATGTTTATTAGTTGCCGAAATACTGTACTCTTTTTTACCTACATAAAAATAACAAACTTTCGCGAAGCGACAAATTGTAGGCAAAAAACTTATACTAATGCTAGCATTTTTTTTAGGTACTGTTATGTGTTGCCCTATTTATTGTTTTTCTGATTAATAATTGTCCCAAAACGAGCTGATCTACTTTGCATTTGTCCACTAGTTTCAAAAATATATTTGGAATATCCTGTAAATGTCTCTTTCGGGTATTCTGAATAAATTAAATTTGTTGTATAACTACTTAGTTGTTCATAACTACTTTCCTCTTCTAAATAATTTTCTCTTAATTGTAAAACTATTGAGATATATTTCAAATTTTCATTTTGGATTGTATCGTAAATTTTTACACTTGGGACAAGATATTGTCCTAAACTATCGGCAAGTAGCTTTTCAAGATTTTTGCTTGATTGTTCATTGTAAGAAGTTTCGCTATAATTTATTTTTTGTCTTTCGATTGCAGACGTAATTCCTTTTAGTGGAAGCATAAGTAAAAACATAAAACCATAAGCAATTACAAGGGGTATTAATACTTGTCCAATATTTACTTTTGGTTGCTCGAGCGTTGAGTCAAATTTAACAAGTTTAGTCCCAGCAACTCTGTCACCAAGTCGTCTGCTCGGATTTGTCAAAGCGATAATGGCTTCAATTGGCCAAATTATTATAAAAGTGTTTCTGATAAAACATTTCAGAGAACTTGCAACCTGTCCAGTTGAGTTGTCAACCACTTGTAACTTTAAAATTCGCTTTGCGATGCTTCGTCCATTTATACAGTCTTTACAAAAATATATTGCGAAGCCAAGCATACCTATATACCACATGCCTCCACTCATAAAATTAGGACTATTCTGCTCGTGACTTACATTAAATGCGCCTGCCAAACTTGAAATCATTCCAGGAATAAAAAACACCATTATTATCATTGTCATGAATAAATGGTCTAATAACATTGCAGCAAGTCTTGTTCCAGTGCTGATTTGTTTGTTGTTCGTTACGTTCATATTTTGTCGTTTGTTTTTTTGTCGGTCTTATAGGGTTACACATAACGTTTTGGAGCTACCAGTAGTGCGGCTTGAAACCGTTGTCTACCGAAATGCTACTAACAAAGATACTATGTTCATGGACTTTTGCAAAGCGAAAATAATTGTCTTTCGCGGAGCGACCGCTTTTGCAAAAGCTTTGTTGTCCGCCCGCATTACTGGTAGGTACTGTTATGCGGTCGTGCTTTATTTTTTCTGTCGCATTAAAAGTATGTGATTTCCTGTCGAAACTATACCAATTTTATATGTCAACGTTAATTTGTCCGTAAGAATTATTTTTAATAAACCTTTGTCTTTGTCAGCAATGTACTTGTGTGTCGAAACGTCACTTACACAACGACTTTTAACATTGTAATGACGAATGTCAAGCGCGTCACCAAATACCCAAATTGTCTTGTTTGTTTGCGCCTCGTCTTTGTCCTTTTGTTTGGTCAACGAAATTTCTTTAGAAGATTTTATTATCGAGTCCGTGTAAAGAATTTCTGATGTCCAGACGGAGTTTTTTAAATTGTCAAAAAACAAGGATTGTCCAAAATTTGGAATCGTCAAACTGACGAATGTTATTATTAGGAGGTAATGTCTCATTGTTAGTTTGTCTAGCATGCCGCATAACGGACCGCGAGCAGGCGTTAGTTTTTTGCTAATTCAAACTTACACATTTGAGCGTTAACACGCAAAAAATTACGCTTGCTTGTTGTTATGCGGTCGTGCTTTCTTCTCGGTCGTTAAGGTAATTTGGTTGAACGTCAACAGGAATTTGAGACCATACATGGTTTGGGATTCCACCCCGTTTGTCAAACACTACTTTGTCAACTTCAATAATAGTTACATCGTCCCAGTATGCTATAAAGAAATCTCCTTCATGTATAAATTCCATCCATCCTTCTGCAATTAGTTTGTCGTTGCCGTCAAAGACAGCAATGCCAGAAAACCTATCAACACTGCCGTCAAGGTAGTTTGTGCATTTCCCTTCTACGCAACTGCCTGACCAGTCAAATTTTAAATTTGTGATGTCTACATTATATACACTTAGGTCGGCTAGCAACTGCTGCTCAACTAATTGTCTTAGTTTTGGTCCCATTGAAGTTGCCCAACCGAGGTCTGTATAATTTGGTTTTTGTGTCATTGTTGGTTTGTCAAGCATGCCGCATAACGTTTGGGAGCTAAAAGAAGTGCGGTTTTGAAACCGAAAACTTTCTAAACATACAAAAGTTTATTAGTTGCCGAAATACTGTTCTCTTTTTTGC
>JAYVDU010000548.1:0-2763 GCA_043749245.1 Bacteroidota bacterium
ACGAGATATACTCGACATCAAACAAGCCTCTGATTTTTTACGATTAAAGCTAACCACCCTTTACGAAAAAACATCTCAAAAAATTATTCCTCATTTTAAGAAAGGGAATAAACTGTATTTCAACAGAGTCGAACTACAAGCGTGGGTAACGGACGGTAAAGTAAAAACAACGAATGAACTTCAATCAGAAGCCTCTTCTTATACCATGCATAAGGAGCAACACAAATTTTCAGCCAAAGGCAAGTAGATAATAAATAACAGTCAATACACAATTGGCAGAATCAACGAAATAATAACAACCAAAAAAACAAAAACAAATGAGAACAGCAAAGTTTAACGTACCCGTAGAAGTAGTAACGGATTTTCTTGACGCAGTAAGCGAAAAAGAATTAAACAGTAAAGTTGTATCAAAAACAGAAGATGTGTATCACATCGAAGTTGATTTTGATAAAGAGGAATCTTCAAGCATTGATGAGTTAGAAGAAGAACTAGTCACGTTTATTGAAAACATAGACGACGAAGAATCAGAAGAGGAGGACGAAGATTAAACTCAACCCTTAAATTAAGTGGGCAGTTAAACTGCCCACTTAATTTTTGATGTGGTATTGAGTACGTACTGAATCCTTTAAATACAGGTGTTTTTAAGCAATTCATCTAAAAAACATCACGCCAAAGTGTGACTAAAAAAAGTAATAAAAATAAAATCTGAAAATATGACTATCCGAAAATGTCGCCACTGTAATCAAGCTATCCCCAAAGAAAGGCAACTGAATGCCGTATATTGTAGTGATAGCTGTAAGGCACGCTACCACGAAAAGAAACAACCCTCTGTTTTTTCACATCCAATCGCATCTACATTAGTCAAAACCGATACGGCAATACAAACTCATAGTTCTAAAAAAGAAAATTTAGCTCAACAATTAACGATAAAGCCCTATTTAAGTGAACTAAGAGGTATTGTGAATGACGAGCAATCGACTATTTCCAAAATTGAAACACAAAGTATACATCAAGCAACAAAACCATCATTTACGACGCTTCAAGTTGAAACCAAAGCCTATCAAACAGCTAAAGCGCATCTTCAAAATATGAAACAAGAAAAAAATAATGCGCTAGAAAGTTTAACAAAAATTAAGCAACGAATCAACGAAGTAGAAGCGCATAATGGTTACGGTTGGCAAACTGGAGGCGCAATAACAGGAGCAATACTATTAAACAATAATCAGAATAACAAAAAAATAAATCCGTGGAAAATATTACTGGGAGCTGGCGTAGGTTTATTAGCAGGAACAGTTGCACGAGGTGTTACAAACGATAATAGAGAAGTACAAAAGAATGCAGAAATAACTAAACTAAATACTCGGTTAAAAGAATGTAATGAACGTTTGAAAAATATAAACATACATATCTATATTGCCGAAAATGCTTTAACTAAAACCACTCAATATGAAACCAAAATCATTGAAAATAAACCACTCATACGGTTAAACACGCTTGCATCAAATACGACCAATCATTTACCTACTCTAATGAGTGATGTAAAGCCAAGCACTAAAAATAGCAATCAAGATTCACTTATCGGAACAAGTAAAAAAATAATCAGCAGTAAACATTTAAAAGAACAGAACTATAAAGCCTTAAATTTTCAAGGAGCATTTAATGAATTGATTGGGCAACCAGCCGTTAATTTCTTTTGCACCGTTCATGGTAAACCCGGCGAAGGGAAATCAACATTTTGTATTCAATTTGCAAATTACCTTGCTAAGAACTTTGGTAGCGTTGTTTACATTAGTGGCGAAGAAGGCTTTTCAAAAACATTAAAAGATAAGGTTGTAAATAATCACGCTGAAAGTGATAATTTATATTTTGCAGACATCAGTAGTTTTGATGAAATTAAAGAAGAGATTAAGCCAAATACCTTTCATTTTATTTTTATTGATAGTCTTGATACGCTTAAAATTGACCCAACTCGTATGCGTGAATTAATGGAGTTGTATCAAAATTCTGCACTCATTACTATATCACAAAGTACTAAAGACGGTAAAATGAGAGGTTCTAATGAAATTGCTCACGATGCGGATGTGGTGATTTCTGTGGAAAACGGTTTTGCTAAAACTACAAAAAACAGGTTTAAAGAACGTGATAAAGAATATTCCATTTTTGAAACTAAGCCAATTGTAAAACAAAATAAACTATTAGGCTTTATGCCTAAGAATGTGATTTGATGAGGGGGGTACACGTCACTAAGCCGTGTTTTTTTTTAATAAAATTTCAGCTATCGCTTAAACCAATTCTTTTTTATTATACCTTTGTTTAATATTATAAGAAATTGCGTTGTGCAATATTCTACTGTTTAGCAAATCTGGTAAATTTCTAAAACGACAGGAGAATAGTTGAGGGCAACACGCTAAGGGCGTGTTATTCTTTCTATTTTCAATTCGTTGAGGCTTACCAGAGCCTGCTAAAGTTGATAATAGTAGGTAACACGCTCCCTTTTTTAAGGGAGTTTAATGGTAAAAACATGAAAACAAACTTAACTCCTTTAAGTACCACTAATAAAACGCAAGAAGTTTTTAATATTTCTGATAAAATTAAATCTGTTCTACTCATTGATAGTCTTGAGATAGATAATTTTGTAAACTGCAAACTTTTAGAATATTACGGTGTTAAGGAAATAATGTCATTTAAGAGTGCTAATAAAGCTTTGGCTCATCTTAAAGAAACAGACATCATTTATCAACTCATTTTAGTAGAGATTTATTT
>JAYVDU010000549.1:0-9202 GCA_043749245.1 Bacteroidota bacterium
ACATATTATAATCTGCTATTTTAATAGGTGCCTTTTCTGTATTAAATAATTTATTCATCACAGGAATAGACGTAAAATAGGTTATTACCAACGCGGATAGTAAAAACACCAATGAGCCTACAAACATCCAAAACTCCCTTGAATAAAGGCTTTCCTCTTCTTCCTCTTTCGGAAAAGACTTAATATAAGCATAAATGGTTGTCATAAAACTAATACCTATCCATGATAATAACACTACGGTTTTATGTCCATATATAACACCAAATGCCAGCATCACCAGCGATAACATGATGTAGGAAACACGCAACAGCTTATCATGTATTAATAAAATGACACATAAAAAAATAAATGTGAGTACATAAATTACTAATTGTCCTTGCATTCCTAAATCGGTAAACGCATGAACTGAGCTGGTACCAAGCACTCCGCTGCGAGTTAAAAATGTTGAGTAAAGCACCAACATAAAAGAAGCAATGGATAATAAATGGGTCATGAATAAAGAGCCACCTTTATTTTTATTGATGATCATCACGTGTCCTGCACCAACCATCACAAGCCAAGGAACAAGCGAAGAATTTTCTACCGGATCCCAAGCCCAAAAGCCGTTAAAGCTTAATGCTTCGTAAGCCCATGCACCACCCATTAAAATCCCTGTTCCTAAAATAGCAATCGAGAAATAAGTCCAGGTTAATGCCGGTTTTTGCCAGGATGTAAAATCGCGTTTCCATAAGCCTGATATGGCAAATGTAAATGGCACAAGGGTAGAGGCGAATCCTAAAAATAAGGTTGGCGGATGTATTGTCATCCAATAATTCATTAATAATGGATTTAATCCACGTCCATCTAACTTAGCTAAATAATTAGGCATTTGTAAAAATGGTGCGTTTGCTAATTCAGGATTTTCTCGCAGTAACATAAACGGATTCGTACCAAGCTTGTAGCCACCAATAAATACGCCTAATAACATCGATGCTAAAAAAATCTGTACTAAGGAAAACACAACCATGGTTGGCGCTTCCCATTTCGCATCAATTGTTTTACGAAGAATATTACCGAGTACAACATTCCAAAATGTCCATAATAAAAAACTACCTTCTTGTCCTTCCCAAAAGCAAGACATGATGTATTGCAAAGGCATACTATTATTACTATGTTGATGTATGTATGCGTATTCGTAAAAATGATTGAATAAGCCATAAAACAATGTACCCGCAATGCCAATCACAGCAAAGGAATGCATCGTAAAACACCAACCTGCAAATTTTTTCCATTCGGATGTAAGCGTTTCTTTGCTATAAAAAAAATAGGCTACAGTAGAAGCTAATGCAGTAATGAGTGAAAGAACAACAAAGGCATTTCCTAAATTCCCTAACCATAAATGTTCGCCGATGTAAGTCATTTTTTATTGATGAGTGTTTAGAGTCTGTTTAAAATTTATCTAATAATTTTGTTATATGTCTTTTTGGCTACAAATTCGTTAAATTTTTCGAGATAGTAGCCAACTATCTCTGCAAAATTTGCCTCTTTTCGCTCAAAAATACGTTATAACAATTATTACAATATAAATTTAAACAGGCTCTTAATGGTTATTTAAGTTTTTTATTTTCTTTTAATAATTCTTTCTCATTTAATTTAGTAACCACTTTTTTGCCAGTTTTAGCTTCCAGTTCTTTTAATGCAACTTTTGCAACGTTTCCGCCTTGTTTGGCTACTTTTTTATTTTGCTCGAAAGTTTTTGGATTCACCGCTTGCGAAATATCTTTGGTAGAGGCTTCTGCAAGCATATTTAAAATAAGTTCGGTATTGGTCATATTATCTCGAAGGTTTTCTTTTTTTAATCCCTTCAATATTTTGTATTCCTTAGTTGTTTTGTCTGACCATGTTTTGGTGATTATATCGGTAAGTGTAGCAAACTGGGCGCCTTCTTTTAATCCGTTTCTTTTCCATTCGTTTGTTAGTTCTTTTCGTATTTCAATACTTTTTAGGCGTTGGTTTATCCAATTTTCGGAATAGCCTAATTGTAAGTATTGCTCCAGTGCTCTATCAATTGTAAGTTCTGGATCTTGTAATTCATCTATGCGTTCGGAAGCAATTTGCGCTAGCCAAATTTTAAAAGGCTCTGCTTTTGGACTTGGAATAGATTGTATAAGACGAAAAAGCTGTTCTGTGTTAGCAACATCGGTCAAATACATTTTGCCATCTGAAGATTGCATTTTCAGTTGTCCCAATTTTGCGGACAGCTCACTCCCCTCTTTATTCAATTTGGTTTTGAGAGCGTTCCAGTATTTTCTCGGTCTTGGACTATCCGTTAGCACTTCAATTACATCTATTATCGAAAAATAACACAGCTCTTGTTCTGCATCCCAAAGCGTTCTCACTTTTTTATCTTCAAAGAGTTGTATAGCGTTTTCTTGTTTCATTTATTCAATTGGAGAGGTGTAGAGCCCGTGAATCAAAGTTTTTTGGATGGTTAGCTATTGATTTTTTTATAATAATTAATGTTTTTATCAAAATATTTTTTAAAAAGATAAAGCGTTTTAAATTTGTGGTTTGCCGTCGTTGTATTTACTTGGGCATTTCATTAAAATATCATTCGCATGAAATTCGTCGCCTTGCATTTTCCCAATTAATACAATTTGTTCTGATTTTTGAAAATCTTGAGGAACGCTTTTATGAAGAACCACGAGCTTTTCAACGCCCTTGTTATCTTTCATCATAAAAGAACATTCATCTGCATTCATTTTTGGATCGTATTGAACAGGCACTGTTTTATCCAGTTTTCCTACGACGTGGTATTCTGTATCGGGGTTAGTAGTGGCTTCTGCAAAATCCGAATAGGTGGCGCTACTTTGCAAGGATGTAAAAATAACACCAATGGCTACTGCGATGACAACGATTCCAAGAACATGCATTGGTTTTAAGCCACCAGTTGGTTTAATGCGTTCACCAATTATTGTTTCTCTAATTTCTTTTAATTCTTCCTTTGTATTATAAGTATCAACGTCACTCCCTAATGTAAATAAATCAATTAATGAACCAACTCCACATACTCCGCCTGTAAGTATCCAAATAATACCTTTCCATGGTTTATTTAAATAAAAATGATGGAATCCTAACCAGCCTAAACCGCTTATAAGCCACAATAAATATGCTGTTCCTTTAGATTTCATAATACACAATTAATTTTTATTTTCTAATTTTTTTAATTTAATATCGATGTAAATCAAGTAACTCATTAAGCAAGTGAACACAATGGCTAATACAGAAATGACTACATATATTTTTCCTTCGCTTCTAAACGTGTCTGCCATTTGAGGCTCGGTATTCATAGCTTGCGCATGCCCTAATAAAGAAGAAAACAATACGGCTACTAATAAAATCAATTTATGCTTCATCATATTTTTGTGTTAATTGTGCTAAACGTGTTTTAATATCTAAGATCCAAAGGCTTAATAAAATCCAACCAATTACAGCTGGATAAAATACCATACGCATATTGCTATCTAAATCATACTTGCCAAAGGCAGGATTACCGCCATTTCCGGGATGTAACGAATCGGTTAAACGAGGTAAAATCATAATGAATACAAACATCATCACAAACGCAAAAATATTGTAGACAGATGAAATGCGAGCACGTTTCAATTCATCATCTATAGAGCTTCTTAAAATAAAATAGGCAAGGTAAATTAAGATGGCAATGGCTACCCCGTTTAGTTTAGGGTCTTGAAAGGTCCACCAAGTGCCCCACGTAAACTTCGCCCACATGGAGCCTGTCAATAATCCAGGAAAACTAAAAAATAAACCTACCTGCGCCGCTTGATTACTTTTTAGATCTAACTGTAAATCGTTTTTATTTAATTGTCGGATAGCGTATACAACGGATAGTCCCATTTGAAAAATCATAGCGAACCAAATTGGCACATGAAAATATACGTTTCTAATGGTTTCGTTTAAGATATCTAAATGCGGAACAGGATTGAGCATTCCCCACACCAAGGTATAAAGGATGATCAACGCACTTAGTATTTTCCACCATTTTATCATTCGCGCCAAAGATAGTTAAATAAAATAGTAGCTAAAGCAATTACAACAAAATTTAGCATCACTAAAATCAACAAATAATTATAGCTAACACTCCATGCTAAGCCATCAATGGCGTGTTTGCTTAGTTTAACAGAAACCATTAAAAGGGGCATTAATACAGGGAAACTCAAAATAGCCATTAAGCTCATGTTGTTGTTGGCTTTGGAGGCTATAGCACTCATTAAACTTAAAACACCCGAAAAGGCGGTTGAACTGAATAACAGGGCCAATAAAAACATACCCATATCCTGCACCATGCTGCCAACAAACCATGAATAAAAAAAGAAAGTCAATAAGCTTAAAACAGCCATTAACAGCATATTATACATGATTTTACTTAAAATAAACTGACGGGGATTATAGTATAAATAATTAAATAAGCCTTTGCCTTTGGTTTCCTGCATAAAGCTTTTGCTAGAGACATTTACAGCTATAAATAAAAAAATGGTCCAAAACAAGGAGTTCCAAACTGTTGGCTGAATGATTTTTTTGAAACTTAAGGCCGAAATAAAAACAGTAGAAACAATATACACCGCAATTCCTGCAAGGGTTGATTTTTGCCTGAATTCTAATAAAAACTCTTTTTTTAGGAGCTGCGTTAATTGCTGTTTAGACATGAGAGTGCAAATTTACACTGTAATAGTTATAATAGCAATTTTGGGCTATTTATTTGTATATAATGAATTTTAGTAAAGGAAAACAGCCATAATTAGAGGCTATTCAAAAAACTTAGTCTCTTTTACATTTTTTTCCTTGACGAAAAAAAGTAACAAAAAAAGTCAAGGCGAAAAGCCATATCCATTTTTTCTTCGCTCGAAGAGCCTTCGTAGTGCCTCCAGAAAAATCTGTATATCGCTCCTTTTATTCATGTTTTCATTATTTTACCTTTCGTTATATATGAGTGCTTCGCAATTCGCCAAAACCTACCGCACAATTACTAAAGTATGCGCTATTCTAAATGCAAGAAAATGTTGAATAGAAGAAGACCGTAGGGCTGTCAAAAATGCGAGCAGAGAAGCGGTGAAACGAGAATTCAAGGATTTAGTGGAGCGTAAAATCTGTAGAATTCCGTGAGGAGCACGGGGCATATTTTTGACTAGTCACGCCAAGGCGTGATTGTTTCTTTTTCATCTATGGAAAAAGATCGAAATAAACAAAACCTACTTAAATATTTTTTAGGCTATTTATTTCGATACAAGTCTCTATCCACACTTTTCATTAAACCTTCAATATCCAAAGCAATACCTAAAAATGAAGCAATGGATTGGGCTTGTTCTAAAGGTGATTCAATGACTTGTTTATAATGTATGGATAAAATCTCCATGTTTGGCTGAGAAGCGATGAATTGTTCTGTATGATGTAATTGCTTGGTAAATATGTCTGATAATGCAACGGGAATAACGGCTGCATCCTTACCTAACATTTTTTGTTGAGAGGTTAATATTTCTTTTATATCACGATGCATCATGATAATCTTGTAGTTAAATTGTTTTGGCAAAAACGGTACTAATTGTGCAATCACCTTCACTACCTTACCTTGAGCTAAATGCAACCATTCGGCATCTTGCGCCAAAGATTTAACTTTTTCGAATTCGAAATAACCTTTAGGATTGCTAATGTCCTGAGTTCTTACATCGTCGGTTAATGCTGTTAATCCGCCATTACAAAGCATTTGCATCATCATGGATGTTCCCGAACGAGGTAATCCTGATACAATAACAATGGTGTTTGTGTTGTTTAAAGTCATAGTTTTATTGATTCAAATATATAAGTATTTTTATAGAATATAATCTGTGAGAAACTTTAGCATATTCAACATACTCGTCGCGTTAACAATTTTCACTAATTATTGTTTCGGCCAAAAAACAACCATCACCGGAACCATTGTTGATAAGGTCACTAAAGATAGCATTCCGTTTGTTTCCATTATTTTTAAAAACACTACCATTGGCACAATTACCAACCAGTTTGGGCAGTATACATTGGAAATATCTAAAAAAACAGATTCTATTGTTGTAGTGTATTTAGGATATAAAACACAAACAATTGCCATCAAGCGCAACAAAACTCAACTTCTCGATATCGCCTTAGAGCCCGATAATTATAATTTATCTGAGGTCACCATTAAGCCTAAGCGCAATCCTGCTTTTCGGATTTTAGATAATGTGGTTAGTCATAAAGACCAAAATAAATCATCTTTTGTAAATAGTTCCCAATGTGAAGAGTATGAGAAGTTTCAAATATATTTTGGAAATTATTCTGAAAAATTAACGAAGCGCAAGCAATTCAAAAATTTTGAGTTTATGTTTAAAAATGCTGATAGTACAGCTGATGGCAAGCCTTTATTGCCAATTTATATGTCGGAAACGATTCGTCAAAACTTTAATTGCAATAATCCCAGTTTGCATGATGATATTATTACTGCAGAAAAAACCACGGGCGAAAGCTACGAGCAGTTAACAGCTATTACGATCAAGATGGTTGAAAATACTGCTATTTACGACAATTTCTTTTTGATTTTAGATAAAAGCTTTATCTCACCCATTACAGATAATTACCAATTGTATTATAAATATTATTTAGAAGACAGCATCATGATTGATAATAATCGATGTTATCAAATACGCTTTGTGCCTAAATGGAAAGAGGATTTAGCTTTTTCGGGAACGATGTATATACATGATACGACCTGGGCAGTAAAAAAAATATCATACAAAATTAATAATGAGATCAACTTAAATTTTGTAAAAGATTTTTCGGTAAATCAAGAGTTTGTAAAAGTACAAGATACCTGGATGCAAAAAAAGATGGAAACGACCGCAACCATTAGTCCTTTGAAGCGAAAGAAGAGTCAGGAGTTTATGATACACCGTGTAACGTCGTATAAAGATTTTATTGTTAATGAAACAGAAGTCATTATTAAAAATCACGACATGTTACAAAATAATAAAACGATTGTAGTTCAAAAAGATGCTGCGTTTTGGAAAACAGCGAGGCATGATTCGTTAAGTAAAAAGGAAAAAAATAATTACCAAATTGCTGATACTTTAAATTATGTGCCTGTCATCAAAAAAATTAAAAAGGTTGCCATTGCCTTTGCATCGGGCTATTTGGAGCTAGGCAAAATTAGCATTGGTCAAATTCACACCTTTTATAGTTTCAATCCTATTGAGCAAGATCGTTTTAAGTTTGGATTAAAAACCAATAAATATTTTAATAAAAAATTCCAAATGGAAGGCTATGTGGCTTACGGCTCAAAGGATAAGAACTTTCAATATAAAGCATCTGCTATGTATGTGTTTAATAAAGATAAAAAGCGTGCAACGCTTGGAGCAAGCTATTTGTATGATTTGGCGCAGCTTGGCGTGAGTTCTAATTTAATACAGTTCGATAACATTTTAACTTCCTTAACACGCACTAATCCATTTTCAAAGTTGACGTTAAACCGCGACTTAAAAGTATATGTCGAAAAACAATGGACTAGTAATATTACTAATAAGCTTACGTTATCTACTACTCAAATTAATGCGTTGGGAGAATTAATGTTTCATAAAAAACTCAATCAAACAGATACAACCTACCAAAACTTACCAAACATTACTACTTCCGAAATAGCATTAAATACAAGGCTTTCGTTTAAAGAGGATGTGGCAAATAGCGAATTTAAACAAACATCATTAGGCTCAAAATATCCTATTATTAATTTGAATGTCGTATTTGGATTAAAGGATGTGTTTCACTCTAATTATGATTATCAAAAAATAAAATTAAATATAAAAGGCACTTTGCGATTAAATCCTATCGGGCACACACAATATACTATTGAAGGCGGTAAATTATTTGGAACCGTTCCTTATCCTTTATTGGAGCTTCATCCCGGGAATCAAACGTTAATATATGATCCTGAATCATTTAACTTAATGACGTATTTTGAGTTTGCGAGTAACCAATATGTCAGCTTGTTTTTAGATCATCATTTTGATGGTTTCATCTTAAATAAAATCCCTTTAATTAAAAAAGCAAAATTACGAGAAGTATTTTCGATGCATGGTGTTGTAGGAAATTTACAAGATGCATATAAGCAAGAGATGGTACTTCCTAAAGGATTAACCGATGTATCAAAGCCTTATATAGAATGTAGTGTAGGTTTAGAAAATATCTTTAAAGTCGTGCGAATCGATTATATTTGGCGAGTGACGCGTTTCGCTGAAAATCCCAATAATAACTGGAGTATCAAGGCTAAATTGTATTTCTCGTTTTAGGACGCCTTTGTTACATGCCTTTTTTTATTTTAAATTAAAGGATTCATGTATTTAGATTCTGCTCATAAACTCAGCCATCTTTTTAACTTTTTCCAATTTTTAAAACTCAGCAATCACTGTTTGAGAGCCAACACATACATCCCCAATTTTCACTTTTAATTTAGCGTCTAATGGTAAATATAAATCTACACGAGAGCCAAATTTAATAAAGCCCATTTCGCCACACTGAGTAGCTGTATCGCCTTGCTTACTATACATTACAATACGTCGCGCTAAGGCTCCAGCTACCTGCCTGAATAAAATTGATTTTCCATTAGTAGGGTGTTTTACTACAATACTCGTGCGTTCGTTTTCTGTACTTGCTTTTGGCAACGAGGCAACTAAAAATTTACCTGCATGGTATTTAGCATAGGTTACTTCGCCCGCAATAGGATAACGATTTACATGCACATTAATGGGCGACATAAAAATAGAAACCTGTATACGCTTATCTTTAAAGTATTCTGTTTCTTCTGTTTCTTCTATTACTACTACTTCGCCATCTGCAGGTGCTATAATAGCATCAGAATTAATGGTATGTATACGAGTTGGATGTCTGAAAAACTGTATAACCACTACCAATAAAAAAGCAGAAAGTATATAAGCAAACCAGTGAGCAATGGCAAATGCAGGGAATACAAAATGAGCGATGGTAATAATAATAGTACTGAATAAAATAGTAACGAGTAACGTAGCAATTCCTTCTTTATGAAATTTCATAATTGATTTTAAAATGTTTAGTGGATTTTTAATTTATTTTTATTTTGTTGCATCATCGTCTGGCCAATGTTTAGCTTGCTTCTTCGAGAATCGAA
>JAYVDU010000550.1:0-2762 GCA_043749245.1 Bacteroidota bacterium
ATTATGAACAAAAATTTTTAATTCATTATTTACCATACTTTGTATAGTGTTTTCTTCGCAAAGTTTATATGCCAAATGATTGTTTTTGAAATCAAAGGCATACTCGCCTGTTTGAGAATTCGTAAAATAATCATCTACAGAAAAAATGGAGTATTTTCCATCTTCGCTCAAAACCCTTGCTAGTGTGGATTTTCCAGAACCTGGCAATCCACGCAATAATATAAGATTTTTAAAACTCTGCATGTTTTACTTTTAATAAAGGTATTATGAGTTAAGGTTTTCCCACCAAGCAATTTGTTTAACTGCATCGTCTTGCCAGTATACTGCTTCGCCAATCATTGGCGTCAGTAAAGGCATGTTTTTTTCTGCAGCCGCTAATGATACGCGCTTAATCGGCTCATCCCAATCGTGCATCGATAAAGCAAACTTAGCCCAATGAACAGGTAATAATTTTTTTGCTTTCAACTCTACCGCTATTTGTGCTGTTTCTTCGGGCATGGAATGAATGTACTTCCAATACTTATTATATTGACCACATTCTAATACCACTAAATCAAACGGGCCGTATTTATTTCCTATTGCTTCGAAATAAGTATCGTATCCGCTATCGCCACCTATAAATATTTTTTGTGTAGGAGTTATAAATACAAAGCTACTCCATAAAGCTTGTGCACGCTTCAATCCTCGTCCCGAAAAATGTCTTGCAGTAGTTGTAATTACTTTAAACCCTTGCTCCAATTCGGTTTCATCATGCCACTGTGTTTCTATAAACCTATTTGTTGCAAAGCCCCAATGCTCCAAATGTTGCCCTACACCTAAGCTCGTAATGATTTGTTTTATTTTAGGCTTCAGCTTCATGATCGTATCGTAATCTAAATGATCCCAATGATCGTGCGTTATAAATAAATAATCAATTTCTGGAATATCATCAGTTGAATACACATCACTTCCATCAAAGCTTTTGGTTGTGAATCGAACAGGTGATGCGGCTCCCGACAAAACAGGATCAACTAAAATGCGCTTGCCATCAACTTGTATAAAGTATGATGAATGACCAAACCATACTAATACATTTTCGGTGATATTCAATTGATGTAAATTTGTTTTTTTAGAAGGTAATTTATGTTTGGGTTTTACATTTGGATTTTTTACGAAAAAGAATTCTTTCATAATGGTTGTATACCTCACACCCTCGGTTAGTTCGGGCGTATGATTAATGTTCGAAAACTTTTTTCCATCATGGTATAATGATTTTTTTATTAACTCTAATCGTTCGCCTTTAGGCGTTTTACCAAATTTAGCTTGGTGTACCAACAAAAACATAACGCCACAAAAAACAACAATCGAAATTAAAATAGTGAGTAACATATATTATATCGTTTTATAAACAGGTTGATTAATCCCCTACAAGAGTACATTGTTTTTTGCATCGATAAACGTATTTAACAAAATTTTTACAGCAAAAAATCCCAACAGATTTGTTGGGATTTTAAATGATAAATAATGATTAATTCTTTATTACAATATAGCTCTAAACAATAAGAACAAGCCTCCAGATAGCACGATAGTAACAGGTAACGTTAATACCCATGCTAATAGTATATTTGTAATTGTGCCGCGTTGTAAATTCTTTAATCCTTTTTTTGCAACCATACTTCCCATAATACCAGAACTTAACATGTGTGTTGTACTTACTGGTGCTTTATAAGCAGTAGCGATGCCAATGCCAATAGCAGCAACAATTTCGGCTGAAGCGCCTTGCGCATAACTCATGTGTTGCTTTCCAATTTTTTCTCCTATGGTTTTCACAATTCGCTTCCAACCAATCATGGTTCCTAATCCTAAACAAATGGAAATCATAATAATTACCCACGACGGCGCAAACTCAACTAATTTTTTTGCTCTATCGATTTCTTTTTTTAATGAGCTGGCATCTGCTTTAGAAATAGCAACATTTTCGCTTTTTAATAGTTTTTCTGCGCCTTTGGTTACCTTAACAATATCCTTACGCAATTCAAATCTATCGGTAGTTTTAACCTCATTCACAAATGATTTACCAGAAGTAATTTCCTCAAAATTTTTGGCGTGTTTTTTAATATTATAAAAATTCTTAAACTCTTCTTTTCCAAAATCTATAGTATCGGTTGCTGAAATTATTTTTTCAATCACCATAACGTTAGCATTAATACTTTGTAAATTAATACTGTTATCTAAAGAAAAATAAGCGGGCATAATGGCAATTAAAATCATCATTACCAAACCTACACCCTTTTGCCCATCATTTTGACCATGGAAAAAACTTACCATTCCGCAAGTTGCCCAAAGCAACATACGAATCCAAATAGGTGGTTTTTTTCCTGGAATTGGTTCTTTATAAAAAATATCATTTTTTACAAAACGTTTGAAAATAAACATGATTGCAATTGCTGCTGCAAATCCAGCAAATGGAGATATTAATAAAGCCCAACCCGTATCTTTGGCTTTATCCCAATTAACAGCACTTCCGCCAACATTACCTGGTAAAAAATAAAATGCTAATCCTATACCTAATATTGAACCTATTAAGGTATGAGAACTGGACGCTGGCAGACCAAAATACCAAGTTCCCAAATTCCAAATAATAGCTGATAATAATAATGCTAAAATCATAGAAATACCATGCATGACGTTATCATCTACCATCACTTCCATTGGTAATAAATTCACAATACCCATTGCTACACCAATACCGCCCGTCATTACTCCTGTAAAATTTAAAATAC
>JAYVDU010000551.1:0-2759 GCA_043749245.1 Bacteroidota bacterium
CCCAAAACAACCTATAATCCAAATGATCCCTTGGCTACTCCCTCTAATCAATACCACCTACAAACAGTAAATGCGTTTAATGCATGGAATGTAAACAAAGGAGACTCGAGCATCGTTATTGGCATTACGGATACAGGAACCGACCCCACTCACTCCGATTTGTTTAATAATATCAAACGTAACTATAATGATGTGGTAGATGGCATTGATAATGATGGCGATAGTTATATTGATAACTACATGGGCTGGGATTTAGGAATGAGCGATAATGACCCAACCTATCAAGCAAATGCACACGGGGTACACGTATGTGGTATTGCCGCTGCAAGCACTGATAATACTAATGGCGGAGCAGGTTTAGGATTTAACTGCAAATTTTTACCGGTTAAAATTGCCGACGCTTCCGGGAGTTTAATTGCTGCTTATGAAGGTATTAAGTATGCCGCCGATCATGGTTGCACTTCTATTAACTGCTCTTGGGGCGGTGGTGGCGCTAGCCAGTTCGGGCAAGATATTATAACCTATGCAACTATTAATAAAAACTGTTTGGTAGTTTGTGCGGCAGGTAATAATGGTGCTGATGGCGATTTTTTTCCTGCAGCCTATACTTATGTATTAGCTGTTGCGAACACCACTGCTGGCGACACTAAACATAGTTCTTCTAATTACGGTTATTTTGTGGATGTATGCGCGCCTGGAGATGCAGTAAATTCTACTTGGCCGGGGAATTCATATACTCAACTAACAGGCACATCTATGGCATCACCAGTAGTTGCAGGCGCTGCGGGAATCGTCAAAAAACAATTTCCATCTTATAATGGTTTGCAAATAGGCGAACGCTTAAAAGTAACTGCTGATAATATTTATTCAGTAAATCCATCTTATATCAATAAATTAGGAACTGGTCGCATTAACTTATTTAGAGCACTTACCGACCCTGCCTCGCCAAGTATTGTGTTTACAAACATTAAAACGATAGACCATAACGATAACGTATTTATTGCAGGCGATACGCTGTTTATCACAGGACTTTTTACTAATTATTTAGATCCTACAACTGCCCTAACGATAAGCGTAACGCCACTTTCGGGCTTAGCAACCATTGTTGATAATACAACAACGCTTGGAGTAGTAAACACACTAGCAACTACTACCAATACGTTAGATCCCTTTCGTTTTAAATTAACAGGTGTTATTCCAATCAATCAAAGCATCTCTTTTGAAGTATTGATGAAGGATGGCGCTTATCAAGCCAAACAATATTTTACAATCTTTTTAAATGTAGACTACATAAATATTGTGGTGAACGACGTAAACACAACTGCCACCAGTCGTGGTAAAATAGGCTATAACCAGGATGCGCAGGTACAAGGCTTAGGTTTTAAATACAAAACAACCGATTTATTATATGAAGCGGGATTAATGATTGGAACCGATACCACAAAGGTTTCCGACTGCGTGCGCGGAACAAGCGGCGCAGCAGCTGATACAGACTTTTCTTCCGTTATTAAAATTGTGAATCAAGTGCCAGCCTTTACGTCTGATTTTGATACAAAAGCAACCTTTAATGATAATACTTCTATATCACCCATAAATGTTGAAGTGATGCAAAACACCTATGCATGGGCAACGGCACCTAACGAGCAATTTGTAATTTGGGAATACTTAATTAAAAACAAGAGCGCAACCAATACGGTCACTAATTTTTATGGCGGCGTATTTGCTGATTGGGATATAGATGGCGGAACGTTTTCGCAAAACCGAAGTGCTTACAATGCTACTACAAAAATGGGCTATTGCTACTATACAGGAGCAAATGGAAAATATGCAGGCATTAAACTATTAACAAACACAGCGCCTCCTAATTTTTATGCGATTGATAATATTGCTGGTGGCTCAGGTGGTTTTGATTTGACCAATGGATTTGACACTAAAGAAAAATACAAAACACTTTCTACGCCTCGCTTAACAGCTGGAATTGGTGGGACAGGCAGCGATAACATCAATGTGATGAGCTCAGGGCCTTATACCATTTTGCCAAATCAAACTATTAAAATTGCCTATGCCTTACTAGGTGGGGATAGTTTACCAAGCCTTATAGCGGGCGCTAATCAAGCACAAATAAAATATAACGGTTTAATTGCAACCTCTAATAATAATTTAACAATTGATAATACGTTAGCTATCTATCCAAACCCAAGTACAGCGATTTTTCATATTACACAAAGTGTTAATCAATTTAAAATAGTGGAGGTTTATTCTATTAACGGTAGCTTAATTCAAAAACATGCTTTAACTTCTAATACCGAAACCATTGATTTATCAGGCTATTCGAAAGGAATGTATGTATTGAAATTAATTGGTGACGATAAGAGTTTGTTTAAGAAAATTGTGTTGGTTGATTAATTTTACTTTTAACAATAAATCTTTAATATGAAAACGAACTACGTCTTTACTTGTTGTTTTGTTATTCCATTATTAGCTATATTTTTTGGATGTAACACCCAAATGGATAAAGATGCCGATGGCCTTAATTCTAACCCAAATAACACAACATTGAGTTCAATGGTTAATAAACAAGAAGAGGCGGTCGTTGATAAAATAGAAGAAGTTAAGAAAGTAAAAACAGTAAACAAGATAGTAAAGCATGAGATTGTTACAGATTCCTTAGGCGAATTAAAAGCAAATGTTACATTTAATGATCGTGTAATAGACTCATTAAATGCAATTGCTCCGCTCTATGATACCAGTAGTTATAA
>JAYVDU010000552.1:0-9186 GCA_043749245.1 Bacteroidota bacterium
AACGTTTCCGTATACAGAGCATGAAGATGAAAAAATAAAATTTTGTATATTTTTAAGTTTACAAATTTTCAACATATTCACTAACGACTCTAAATTATTATGGTAATAGCTTAAGGGATTTGAAACAGAATCGCCTACCGCTTTGAATGCTGCAAAATGAATAATGCCCACAATTGGGCTTTTGACCGAACTGATAGCGAATTCGAGTGCTTCGAGGTTACAAATATCAACGTTTAAATTCCGAATGCGTTTGCCTGTAATCGTTTCAATTCTATCAAATGTTTGTGGAGTAGCATTTGAAAAATTATCAATGGAAATAATATCGTATGTTGTTTGATTAATTAGTTCGATAATTGTGTGGGAACCTATATAGCCTGCGCCGCCTGTTACTATAATTGTTTGCATAGAAAAATGTTATTTGAAAATATGACTAATGTAATCTCTATTAAATGCCTTTTTGTCGTTAAACTTCATTTTTAAAATGCTCATTTACCCATGTAAACTGCGCTTTTAAAAATTTGTTCGCCTAAAAAATTCTATTTAATAGAGATGACATAAATATAATGAGTTTTTTTGAGGTTAATTACTCAATAATAATAGGTTTACTTGACAGTACTTTGTTTTTGTCTACTAAATTAATGATGTATTGTCCTTTAGTTAAATCAGAAATTGTAATAGAATTTTCATTGGCAATATGTTGAATGTGTTTAACTAACTTGCCCTGTAAATCAACAATATCAATACAATGAGAGGACGTGATTTTATAATTAATAAAATTAACTGTTAATTGATGCGATGCAGGATTAGGAAATATTTCCATTTCTACGTTCGATTTATTTTTTTCGTTTAATCCTATTAGTACCAAACTTTTTCCATTAGCAAATACATATTCGCCTAAATTAAACGTATCGACTGTTAAAAAACCTGTTCTACTTCCACTTTTAAACTTCGCATAACTATTTACTTCTTTCCAATCGTCGGCAGAGTTTTTACGATATAATAAAATAAGGCTATCTCCGTTAACGGCTGTTAAACAAGTATCTAAGTAGCTAATACCTGATGTACTTTTATTTCCATCATAATTAAATCGTAACTTGCTGGCAAAACCGGAAGACAAAATACCGTCTATTTTCCAATAATGCTGCGTGTTTAATCTGAAATTATGTGTGTTATTTTTGATAGCATCTGCTTTTACCAAATTATGTTCTATCCTAACATAAGAAGAATCTATTCCTTTATTAGATACAATTAATAACGCTTTTCCTAATGCATAACTAATTGTTGCTGCTGTTTTGATAGTTTTAAACTCAGAGGAAATAGCATCAGAAATTTTTGAACCGACGTTAATGCCAGTAAAAACAGGCAATATCGTTGTTTGCATCGTAAACGATTGTATGGCGCCTGACATCACTATGTTTTTAATTTCTTTATTCCAAGCACTATTCATAAACGTAATTTCTAAAGGCACATTAGAATATAGTGTTGGTGCGCCATGTAATTTTTGTTTTACAAAAACGGTGTGCGTGTATGGTGCATAAGTGCCTGTGGTTATTACGGAATCGATTGAAAAATGAGGCCAACCACCATTAAACACCCAATTATTAAAAAAATCGGTTAAGTTTTGTCCAGAAGAAGTTTGTAATAAATTTCTAAATTCTAAGCTATTCATATTTTTATACGCTTTTTGTTGAAGCACATATTTTAGGGATGTGAAAAAAGCCGCATCGCCCATATACGTCCGTAATGTGTGAGCTACATCAGCCCCTTTTTTGTACACATGATCGCCATACGTATATTGAAAAGGTACACCGGAGATTGCTCTAAATCCTTTTTCTTTAAGATGAACATATTTAATTAAATCATCATGTATTAGTTTTACTTCAGTTAAATATTTCGCGTAGTTATACGTCCACTCTAAAAACAAACGTTCGCTGTAGCTTGCCATACCTTCGTTTAGCCACATATCTTCCTGCGTTTCGCAGGTCATCAAATCTCCCCACCAATGATGGGATAATTCGTGCGCCATTAGCTGAGACTCATAAGCAATTGCGGTAGCCGCTTGAGGATAGGCTATATTCGTAACATGCTCCATAGCGCCACTGTTAAATGGAACTAAACAATACCCTACTCTATTCCAAACATAAGGTCCGTAATAGTTTTCGTAACCTAAAATGGCATTTGGTAAATGTACAAATCCATTTTTAAGCGCTGTGGTATCGGCTGGGCGAGCTGCCAAAACAATTGGTAATAAACCATTGGCGGCATTCACTGTCCAATTTACCTGTGTATAATCAGCAACTGCAACAGAGGCTATATAGGAGGGAATTTCTTTATTTAAAATCCATTGGCGTGTTCGTTTGTTTCCAAGTATTACATCACTTGTGAGCAAGCCATTGCAATAGGCTCGTTTAGCAGTATCGGTAGTAATATTAAATTCATATTTTGATTTCTCCACAAAATTATCAAAGCATGGAAACCATACCCTGCCGTAATTATGTGGCTTTGCGCCAAAGCCAACTCCTAAATTATAAGCGTAATTTCCACTAAATGAAAAACCTCCCCAGCCAGATGGATCTCCTTGAGGCGTTCCATGATAATAAATGGTAACCTCGCTTGCATCAGTTGTATTTAGAGAATTTGGTAAATTAATTTTTAATAATGTGTCGTTATAATTGTACATTAAAGTAATTGTATTTTGTTTGACACTATCAATTTGTAACTTTAATAAATCTAAACGTAATTTAGTTTGAGTATTTATTTTAGGGGCGAAACGAACAATGGTATTTCCTTTAATATTTTGATTTGTAAAATCTATAATATCTAAATTAATGGTGTATTTTAGTATATCAATCGTGTCGCTACGAAAGTTTTCGGGCGAATAATATATTGGAGAAGTAGTAATACCAGACATTTTAAGACTTTGGCAATTTATAGTTTGACTACGCACGCCGTTAGTACAAATTAGGAACGCAATAAAAAGAATATAATAACTGATTTTCATAGGGAGAATTTTAATTAAAGTTAAATAAAATTACTTACTTAGTAATAGTATTTTAGGAGTTATATAATTACTTACCCTCAATAGTATTCTTAATTATGAATTTAATATCTAATAGAGACTTATTTGATTTAGTAAAATCACTTTCGAAATCCGAAAAACGATTTTTAAAACTTCATGCTGTGGCGAGCAATGAAGATTCTAGCTTAATAAATTTATTTAACGCCATTGAGTCTTCTACCGAATATAGAGAAGATTTTTCGACAAAATCGAGTAAACATAAAATAGAAACTCACGAAGTTAAAAGCCAATTATCGGAAAAACTGTATGATTTTATTTTAAAATGCCTGCGCTCTTTTTATGCAGAAAGTAGTGCATCTTTTTTAATAAAAGATGAAATAACAAATATTTTAAACCTATTTGATAAGGCTCAATACAAGCAATGCCGTAAAATATTAAATAAGCAAAAGCAAGAAGCCTATCGTTTTGAGCGTTTTCATTCGATATTAGAATTAATTGGGTTAGAAAAATTGTTGATTACAATTGAAATTCAATTTAACATTAAAAACAATACTATTGAAAATTTAGTAAAAGAAGAACAAGATGTCATCGAGAAAGCTAAAAATCTTGGCACTTATACTTTATTGTTTTCTAAAATTAATTTAAATACCAGACAAAAAAACAAAGCAAAAACACAGCAAGATTTAGAGGCTATAAACTCGTATCTAAATTCGCCTCTTCTGAAAAACGAAAAATCAACTAAATCGACTAAAGCACTAATTATTTTTCATCACTGCAGATCTATTTTATTTTGCCGATGTCAGGATAATCAAAGCAGAGAAGCTGAATGTCGATTATTATTAAACTTGATGGACAAGCAACCTGAGTTTATTGAAGAAATGCCAAATCGATATTTAACCACTCTCAATAACTTAATAAATATTGCTTTCGAAGAAAAAAAATATAAAACCTGTACCAAACTCATTAATCAATTACAGGAAAAATCAAGTATTAAGGCTTTTAGCGCAACAGATCTTCAATTAAAAATATTGACCTCAACCTTAAATGCTCAACTTACTATTAATACAAATAGCGGGCGTTATAAAGAAGCTCAAGAAAATGTAACTGCTATTGAAAAAGGCTTAAAGGAATTTAAAGGAAAAATTAATAAAGAGGAAGAGTTGATTTTTTATTACAATATAGCTATTATGAATACCTATTTTGATAATTATACAAAAGCACAACATTATATATCATTAATATTAAACGAAGGCAACAACTTGCTTCGTGAGGATTTACAGTCGTTTGCGAGAATAATCAATATTGGTTTACATTATGAATTACATAATTTTAAACAATTAGCATACATTATATCTACTATCAAAAGTTATTATGAGACGCCCGTTTCGTTTTTTAAAACAGAAAAATTAATTGTTACTTATTTTGATCAGCTTTTAAAACTTAAAAAAAATGGAAAAGACGTGTTTTTAAGTTTTAAAAAAGATTTAGAGAAAATAATGAAAGACCCTCATGAAAAAAATGTTACTTTTTATTTTGAAATAGACGTTTACATTGAATCCAAGATTACCGGAACCTCTATGGCGACATTGATGCAAAAAAAATATTCTAATGCGTGGTTAGATTAATTAAAAAGAGAAAGCGCTTAACAATAGAACAATTAATTCTTTACGCAAAAAACATGTAACAATAAATAATAATAATAATAATAATTTCTATACATGAAACCTACTAATCAATTATTTGACCTCATAAAATCCTTATCACCAGAGGAGGAAAAGAAATTTAAATTATTGTCTTCTTTACAACAAGGGGAAAAAAATTACATAAAACTTTATAATTATATACAGAAACAGGATATATACGATGAAGAAAATGTAAAAAATTATTTTAGTAAAGATTTATTTGTGCAACATTTTGCTTCTGAGAAAAACCAACTCCTTCATCACATTTTAAAAAGTTTAAGAGCATATCGTCATGAAACCATAACTAGCGCAACGATTGACGAAGAAATAAAAAACATTCAACTTTTATTCAATAAGTCTTTATACAAACAATCGCGCAAACAATTAAGCCTGTTAAAAAAACGGGCTCAGGATTATGAATTATTTTATAGTTTGTTAGAAATTGTTGAATTAGAAAAAGTATTGATTGATATGGAAGCTCATTTTGGTGATATCAATTATAGAACAATTGATGAGTTAATTGATGAAGAAAACTCTATTTTTAGTAAAATTGAAAACTACGCTGCTTATGAAGTTCAATTATCTAAACTGAATCGATTGTCTTCCAAATTAATGATAGCAAGGGGAAAAGAAGATGTTAAGGAAATAACAGATATTATTAAAGAAACTAAAAAACTAAAAGCAACCACTAAATTTTTATCTAACAAGACACGTATTTTATATTTATTTACCATTGGCCTTGGAAATCGATTATTAAACGAAATAGATGAAGTGAATACTTCTTTTTCAGAATTAATTATTGAGATGGAAAACAAACCAGAACTCATTACTGAATTACCAAATTTTTATATCCTAGCTCATGGTTATTTAATTCGCTACTTCGCCATAAAAAAACAGTATAATGACGGGTTTAAAATGATTGACAAATTAAAGTCTCTTTCTTTAAACAAAATGTTTAGTGCTACTGATTTACAAATCACCATTTTTACACAATCGCATATTACTGAAATGATGTTGTATGCTTATATTGGGCAGCATCAGCAAGCAACTAACGTTATACCTTATGTGATAAAGGGTTTAGATAAATACGAAACAAAAATTAATGACGAAGATTTAGTAATGATATATCATACCATTAGCATGGTTTACTTTGGTGTTGGTGACTACAATAAGGCATTACATTGGCTCAACAAAATAATTAACACAAATTATGAAGATTTGAGAGAAGACAATATTCGTATTTGTAAATTAATTAATCTTATTATTCATTTTGAATTGGGTAATGATGATCTGATTTCATATATCTATAAATCTACCTTACGATTTTTTAATCAACAAGAAAAACAATATAAATTTGAAATGGTGTTTTTAGATTATTACAAAAAAATAGCTTTATCAAAAAAAGAAGGGAAACAAAAAGAAACTTATATTAAATTTAAACAAGAATTACAAATAGTGTTTAAGAATAAGTATGAGAAAAATGCCTTAGAATTTTTTAATTTTTATGCTTGGCTCGACTCTAAAATACATAACATAACCTTTGCAGAAGCCATTAAAATAAGGCGACAAAATGTTTAACTATTAAAAAAATATATAGAAGTTGTTTAAAATTTAACTAGTATCTTTAATAAAAAATTCTTTGTATACATGACCTCTCACTTTTGTAAATTCCTATTCTGTAGTATCTTATTGATAAGTTCCATTTTAAAATCTCAAAATACTGATAGTGTTGACTTACGTCGCATTTTCGATTATTATTTAACTGAAAGTAAATGCTATAAAAATTTAGAATACTTAGCTACAAAAATTGGTGGAAGATTAAGTGGCTCGCCGCAAGCAGCTAAAGCTGTTGAGTGGGCAAAAAAGGCAATGTATGAAGCTGGGGCTGATACTGTTTATTTACAACCATGTATGGTGCCTCATTGGGTTAGAGGCGAAAAAGAATTATGTTCAACTATAAATCCAAAATCCAAACAAAAAACAAATTATACCATTTGTGCTTTAGGCAGCTCTGTGGCAACACCAAAAACAGGATTATACACCGAAGTAATAGAAGTAAAAAGTTTTGAAGAATTAGAGAAATTAGGCGAAACGAACATCAAAGGAAAAATTGTTTTTTATAATGTATTTTTTGATCACAAACATTTGAGTACAGGTACTTGTTATGGCGAAACCGTAAAATACCGCTGGGCCGGCCCAAGCAAAGCTGCTAAATATGGGGCAGTTGGCACTATTGTAAGGAGTATGAGTTCAATACATAATGATTTCCCGCATACCGGTGCAATGGGCTACGATACAAGTGTTTGCCAAACAAAAATTCCATGTTGCGCTATTAGTTATATTGGTGCAGATAATCTTTTAAGGGAATTAAAAGAAAATCCGAAGCTTAAACTAAATTTAAAAATGACTTGTCAAACTTTAAAAGACGAACCTTCCTTTAATGTTGTAGGCGAAATAAAAGGCACGGAGAAGCCAAACGAAATTATATTAACAGGAGGTCATTTAGATGCTTGGGATAACGGACAAGGCGCGCATGACGATGGTGCCGGTGTTGTACAAAGTATAGAAGTGTTATCATTATTTAAAACCCAACATATAAAACCAAAGCACACAATACGCGCTGTAGCCTTTATGAATGAAGAAAATGGAGGTAGAGGCGGAAAAGCATATTTTGCCGATACCAAAAAAAATAAGTTGAAACACATTGCGGCTTTAGAAAGTGATGCTGGAGGTTTTTCGCCACGGGGGATTAGCGTAGACACAACGATGGGTGCCTATAAAAAAATAGTAAGTTGGAAAAATCTATTAGATCCTTACTTTGTACATTATATAAAACAAGGAGGGCATGGTGCCGATATTGAATACTTGCAAGATTTAGGTGTACCGTTAATTGGTTTTGAACCTGATGGACAGAAATATTTTGATTATCACCATACGGCAGACGATACCTTTGATAAAATAAATAAACGTGAACTTGAACTAAGTGCAGGGGTTATTGGTTCTATTATATATTTAATAGATAAACATTGGTAAATATGAAGGTATCGCAAAAAACGCTCAGTTATATTACGCTTGCTTTCGTTATAGGGTTCACAATTATTTGTGCCTTTCAAATAAAAAAAATACAATTCAATTACGATTTCGAAGCTTTTTTTCCTAATGAAGACAATGAATTAGAAGTATATCAAACACATCGAAATCGTTTTGAATGGGATAATGAATTTGTGTTGATTGGAATTGAAAATAAGGCAGGGATTTTCAAAAAAGATTTTTTGCAAAAAGTAGAATCATTTTCAAATGATTTAAAAACATTACGGTATACAGATAGAATTATATCGCCTACTAATATTAAAAACATTTCACTAAGTGGATTAACCCCTGTTCAGAAGCGCTTAATGCATATAGAAGATGAAAGTTTATATACAGAAGATAGTACAAATATTTACAATACTCCAGAGTTAATTGGTTCATTTTTTCCAACAGACGCTAAATCACTTTCTGTTTTTATAAAAACAGACGAAGGTTTGTCGAAAGTAAAATGTGATAGTCTCGCCCGTAACATTGAACAAGCGTTTAATAAATATCATTTTGACGAAGTGCATTTTGTTGGAAGAATTGTAGCCCAAGATGTTTATCTGAAAAATTTAGAAAACGAATTCGTTTATTTTTTAGCTATTTCTTTTGGATTGGTCATGTTTTTCTTATGGCTGTCTTTCCGCTCTTTATATGGGGTTTTAGTGCCTATGGCTATTGTTATTATTTCTATTTTTTGGACTCTCGGTATAATGGCAATGCTTGGTCAATCGCTTGATATTATGACAGTGATGTTGCCAACCATGATATTTATTGCCGGGATGAGTGATGTAGTTCACTTTTTTTCAAAATATTTTGAAGAACTCTCCAAGGGAACTGAACGTTTAAAAATATATCCGCTCATTTTAAAAGAAGTAGGCTTTCCTACTTTCCTAACTCTTATTACAACCGTTGTAGGTTTTTTATCGTTACTATTTTCATCTATTAAACCAATTAAAGATTTTGGAATTTATACATCTATCGGAATAGTTATTGCGTTTATACTCAGCTATACTTTACTTCCCGCCTTATTATATTTATTTACGCCGAAAAAATTAGTGGCCATACATAGCCATGATAATAAAACATATAACATTATGCGTAATGTATTGTTTTGGATTCTGCGCCATCAAAAAACCATTTTTGTAACGTCGTGTTTGCTTGTAGCGTTATCTATTGTAGGCATATATAATATTAAAGTCAATAACATTTTATTAGAAGATTTATCTGATAGAGTAAAGATAAAACAGGATTTTTATTTTTTTGAAAAACATTACAGTGGCGTTCGTCCTTTAGAGTTAGCCGTTGAAATAAAAAATAAAAATAAAACGGTTTGGGATTATGACATCATGAAGCAACTAAATTCTGTTGATCAATTTCTGAAAAAAGAATATCAAGCTGGCTTCATGTATT
>JAYVDU010000553.1:0-2754 GCA_043749245.1 Bacteroidota bacterium
TAAAAGGGTTTTAGAAGCCCCCTTAAAGTGTAATTTGTTCAAAAATGAGTCTTTTTTGTAGGCCCAAACCATAGCTATTATAAAAACAACTAAAAAAAATAATGAAAATATCAGCTGACCTTTTGTGAACATCTTTTATAGGATTAAGTAAGAATTTTGTGATCTATATATATTTTTACGCAAAATTACCATTTTTAATGAAGAAAATAAGCTGCTTAATTTTAATTTGTTTTAGCGCCTCTCTTTTTGCAAATAAAATAAGTGATGGATATAAAGCGCTTTCTATTTTTGATTATTTTAAAGCTAAACAGTTATTTCAAAAAAGTTTATACCAATTTCCGGTAGAAGCAAGCTACGGATTAGCAACAATTTATTCGAGAACTGACAATCCATTTTCGAATATTGACAGTGCGGCCAAGTATATTAGCATAAGTCAGGCAAGGTTTAAAGACACATTAACCCTTTCATCCTATCATATTAATGAACATACTATTTTAACGTTAGTGCACACAATTAGCCTGAAAGGATTTGAAAAATATAAAACTTTGTGTTCAGTAATTGCATATCACACTTTTTTAACTCACTATCAATTTTCGCCTGACAGTTTAAAAAACAAATGCTACAACCTGCGCGATTCAATTGTTTATAGCAATTATTCATTTTATGAATCAAGCGACAGTATGCGTATATTTTTACTGAATTACCCACAATCACAACTTTATACGAAAGCAACAGCAGATTTTTACGATATACAATATCGCGAACAAGTTCCTGTGACTGAGGCCAATTATTTAAAATCATTTTTAATAAAATATCCTCATAATCCACACAAAACAGATGCAGAAAAAGACCTATTTAATATTACTAAACAACTGCATCAACCAGATAGTTTATATCAATTTATTGGCAAATATAGTACTGCACTATCTAAAGAACAGGCGTGGAAAGCATTATACAGCCTTTCGGTAAAAAACTATTCAAAAGACGAGCTCTCTCGTTTTTTAGACAAATACCCAGATTATCCATATAATGAAAGTGTATTAAAAGAAATTTTTTTAGCACAAAAATTATTAATACCAATAAAAAATAATGATGATAAATTTGGATATATAGATACTGCTGGGGCTTGGGTTATTAGGCCAGAATTTGATGATGCCAATCTTTTTACTGAAGGATTTGCGTCTGTATGTAAAAATGATAGTTGTTACTACATTAATAAAGAAGGACAAAAAACATCTGATTATTATTTTGAAGAAACCAGCAATTATAATAACGGAGCAGCTATCGTAAAAAAAGGAAATGAATATTATATCATTAATCGTTCAGGACAATTAACTTCAAAAGGATATGAAGATATTAATGAAGCATCTGACAATTTGTATGTATGTAAATTAAAAAATAATTACGGTGCCATTAATGCCAAAGGCGAACCAATTATTCCTTTTATGTATGCTAAATTAGGTGATTTTAAAAATGGATTTGCATATTATTTATCTACAAAATACGGATTGGTAAATACAACCAATCATGCTTTAAAAGCACAGTGGGACTGGATTTCAGATGTTGATACTAACCAAGTTGTAATTGTAAAAAAAGAAAATAAGTTTGGATTAATGCGTACTAATGAAGCAATCGTATTAGCGCCAAGCTTCGACTATATAGCGCCTTGCCAAAACAATATTTATTTAATTGTGAAAAATGGTAAGTATGGTTTTTATAACCTTAATGAATTATGTTTTGCTACTGCTTTAGAATATGATTACAATCCCGCTTATGAAACAAATTATTATACAAATGGTAAATTTTTTAAATTATTAAGAAACAATGAAGTTGCATTAATTGACGCTAATGGCAGATATAGTATCAACTTTGGAATATATAGTAATTTGTTTTTCGCGAAATGTGACGTCATACGCATTCAAAAAAATAATAAATATGGCTATGTCGATCGGAAATTGAAAGCCATTACAGCAGTAGAATTTGACCAAGCCACAGATTTTGATAATGATGTTGCTATTATTATAAAATCAGGCAAAACACAATTAATACATAAAGATGGGAAACCAATATTTACAGCCAAAGACACCCGTTTAGAAAAAATAGATAGTACATTATATCAAACTAAAGTGAATGATTTACTTGGATTAATAAATGAAAAAGGAACTCAATTATTACCCTCCAATTATACAACCATTGAAAAAATACACGCTCATTTATACAGGTGCAAAAAAACTGATGGTAGTTTATATGTATATAATACTGTAACCAAATTATTAAAGAAATTATAATATTACAGATTTACTCATATAGATAACAACTATACTGGAGGCATACCTTTATCTCTTGAAAAAGCATAAATTAGGGGCTTATGGGGGTTTTTAGAAAGAATATTGGTATTAAAAATTCAGAAGGATATAAATGTAAATAACTTTTTAATGATTTTATCGGTATGCCAATACTGGTGTAAGTATTTTCCGAAAGTAGTTTCCTTGTTTTATTTCGTGTTATAGTTTCACTTTAAATTGTAATTGTTGCTTTCTGCGTTTAGAATAATGCTGCGCCATAACAATTTTGGGATACCCTGTTTTATTTCAAAAATCGAAAAGCAATTGATTTAACAGACGTTAAAGAAGTATGATTATTTGTGAAATGATGCAACATCTGCTGGGCTTCTGGCAATTCAAATACTTCTTTTAAATTTCTGATTTTACCAATGGGGACATCGTTTTTCAAGCATTGAACAAATAGGTCATC
>JAYVDU010000554.1:0-2750 GCA_043749245.1 Bacteroidota bacterium
AGGAGTTAAGACTTCACCGTTTAAATCAACATCATAGTAAAAGCCATTTTCTAATGGTGGACCAACCCAAAATTTAACTTCTGGATATAAAGCTTCTAAAGCTTCGGCTAATAAATGGGCAGATGAATGCCAAAGGGTATTTTTCCCCTCATCATCATTCCACGTGAGTAAACTAAGCTTCGAATCTTGAGTAATAGGCCTGTTTGCATCTATTACTTCGTTATTAACTTTGGCGGCTAATACATTGCGGGCAAGACCCTCGCTAATGCTTAATGCCACTTGCATGGATGTAGTTCCTTTTTCGTATTCACGAATCGAACCATCGGGTAAAGTAATTTTTATCATAAGGTTTTTCCCACTCACAACGTGGGTTTTAATTTAGGGGAGCAAATTTAGAATAATTTGTAGAACTAAGAAAAAATAGATTACATAAATTAAGTTATAACTAAATAAGTTAAATAATTGCTATTAATTAAAAAAGGCACTAAATTTGAAGTATGCAAGTAAAAAACTTACATTTGTAAGCTTTTATAACTTAATGAAAATTAATCTTGTGTCGTATGAAATATATAAAACTATACATAAGCATTTTATTTTTAATTAGTTTGAAAAACAGTGCTGTTACCACCTGTTCACTTACGGCCTCTACTAATTGGACGGTTGCTACTAGTTGGTCTTGCGGTCATGTGCCAACGGGCAGTGATAATATCTATATCCCTAATGGTTTTACTGTTACAATTACAACTTCTATTAATTTAAGTGCAGGTTCATTAACAAGTATGGTTATTGCGGGTAATTTATTCTTTTCTGGTAATACAAGTACTTTGCTTTTACCAACTACTGCAACAATTACTTTAACATCGACAGGAACAATAACTACAGATGTGCATAATAACTCACAAAAACTAAAAATAGGGACTAATACAGTTTGGTCGGGGAACTCTGGTACAATTACAGGGCCTACTACTGCAACAAGTTCAAGTACACCATTGCCAATTGAGTTAATTGATTTTAGCGGAACATGTTTAACAAACGGGGTTCAATTAAATTGGATTACCGCCACTGAAATAAACAACGATTATTTTTTAATTGAAAAGAGTAATGATGGATATGATTGGGCACAAATTGCTAAAATAAAAGGTTTGGTAAATAGTTATGCTACTGCTAAATACATTCATATTGACTACACCACTCAAAATAATTTAACTTATTATAGAATGTCTCAAGTAGATTTGAGTGGCATTAAAACTGTTTTTAAAGCAATTGATGTATATTGCAGTGACAAGGATATAAAAGATCAAATACTATTATATCCAAATCCTTCAAGTACTGAATTAAATGTTGTTTTAGGCATAAGTAAATTAGCAGAAAATACAAACATAACCTTAGTAAATAATGCTGGTCAATTAATGTTTGAGACTAAGGTCGATTTAATAAAAGGAGTTAATTCTTTTGCTTTTCCATTTGATATCCCGTCAGGTGCTTACACGGTATTGTTTTCATCAAAAGATATAGTTATTCCTTCTCAAAAATTAATGGTAATTAAGCCATAATAGCGCTTATTACAAGCTGTTATTGATTAGCAATTCTCCTACTCGTTTATCAATAATAAATGTAAAATCATTTTCGGATAAGGTTGGTATTTCTATCCAACGCATAGACTGGGCGCCTTCTTCTAATTTTTTAAAATCAAATGGTTTATTGGATGTTTTAAAATTAAAATCTTGCTTTGATTTTACAATATAATAAATACTAATAAGTTGATTTGCCCTGCTAAATGCCGAATTTACAAAGAAATCTGTTGTATAAAAATGAGATTCAATTTCAACTTCTAAATCAAGTTCTTCTTTAAATTCGCGTTTTAAACAATCATGAGTTCCTTCTCCAAATTCCAAACCTCCTCCTGGTAACTTGGTAATTTTCATTCCCTTTATATACTCATCGGACACCAAGAGTTTGTTTTCGTGAATTAAAATACCATATACCCTCACATTTAAACTCTTCATGCTACGAAATTACGGTTTAAAAAGGTAGTGAAATACTATCTTATCTAATTTACTAAACAAGCAATAGTTAGTAAACCATTAAGTTTTAAAACTTAGGGCAACTTACCAAAACACGTTTACTTTTTTTGTTTTTATGAAATTTTTCAAAAATAACAGATATTTCATGGGCGCCCAGCGAATTGGCTACGCTTAGTTTAGAGATGGTTATATCATAACTATATCCTACTCGAAGATTATATTGATGTATATCAAATCCTATTAATATGGCTACACTTTCGGCACTTGAATAAGTTGGTGCATATTTTTTAAACGGCAAGCCTCTGTACCATATTCCAACATTTAATGGTAAGTGGTAATAATATAATCCAATATCTAATTGATCATTTTTCAACTCATGACGATAATTAAATGCAGGAGAAATATACCTCTTAAGTTGTTTACTTTTTTCTTCTAAAATAAACCGATACCCACCATGTAAACTTATTGTAACGGGCAATGGCACTTTATCGCCAGTTAAACTACTATTTGGTTGGGTTAAATGTTTAGCGCTTAATCCTAACCAATATTGTGTAGAATTTAAGAGCGCTCCTGCACCAAAATCCATAAAATTGAGCGCTTGGTAATTATTAGCTTCTAACGATTTATTTGACCCCGTTACAATTTGATCGTTGAAGCGCAATTTATCAAAATCAATTCTCTTCATATTATAGGATAAATTAGCACCAAACCTCATTTCGGCAAACT
>JAYVDU010000555.1:0-9168 GCA_043749245.1 Bacteroidota bacterium
AGTCCCTTTAGTCTCTCACCTCTCCTATCAACGTTCCACTTGTGCAACTTGTAATTAATACATTGACATAATCACCTTTTTTTAAATTGCCTTTAGGGAAAACGCATACTGTGTTTTGTGAGTTACGTCCACTCATCATCTCCGCCGATTTTTTAGAAACATTTTCTACTAATACTTTGTATGTTTTGCCTAAGCCTTGTTTAGTTCTTATTTCACTGTGTTTACGCTGCATATCAACGATTTCGGTTAAGCGTCTGCTTTTTATTTCGGCAGGTACATTATCTTCATACTTGCGTTCCGCTAATGTTTTAGGGCGTTCGCTGTATGAGAACATGTATGCAAATTCATATTGCACGTCTTCCATTAATGATAAGGTATCTTGATGTTGCTCTTCCGTTTCTCCACAAAAGCCTGTAATGATATCCGCACTAATTCCAGCATCGGGCATAATACGACGTATCGCGGCTATTCTATCTAAATACCATTCGCGTGTATAACCACGATTCATTTTTTCTAACAGCTCGCTATTACCGCTTTGTACGGGCAAATGCACGTACTTACAAATGTTTTCATGTTTAGCCATCGTATGTAATACATCATCACCCATATCTTTAGGATGTGAGGTTGAATACCGTACACGTAAATCAGGATGAATCAACGCTACCATTTCTAATAGCTGAGCAAAGGTTGTAGAATTGGCTTTTTGCTCTTCGGTTAAATTTTCTTTTTTCAATCCGCCACCACTCCACAAATAAGAATTTACATTTTGTCCTAACAAGGTTACTTCTCTGTAACCCTTATCAAATGCTTCTTTACATTCATCAACGATGGTTTCAGGTTCGCGACTACGTTCACGACCACGTGTAAAAGGCACCACACAAAAGCTACACATATTATCACAGCCACGCATAATGCTTACAAAAGCACTTACTCCGTTATGATCTAAACGAACAGGAGAAATATCGGCATAGGTTTCTTCTTTACTTAAAATAACGTTAATGGCTTGCTGACCACCTTCGGCAACAGCAATTAAATTAGGTAAATCGCGGTAAGCATCAGGTCCAACCACCATGTCTACTAATTTCTCTTGTTCTAAAAACTGATGCTTTAACCGTTCGGCCATACAGCCGAGTACGCCAATTAATAAATTTTTGTTTGTCTTTTTTATTTTTTTATAATCATATAAACGTTGGCGAACGCGTGATTCTGCATTTTCGCGAATAGCACAAGTATTAACAAAAATTAAATCTGCTTCTTTATAATCAGTTGTTGTTGTATATCCTTTATCTATTAAAATAGAAGCTACAATTTCGCTATCCGCAAAATTCATTTGACAGCCATAACTCTCTAAAAATAATTTTTTACCATTATTGGAAGCTGAGGCACTCGAAGCTTTTTTTATGAGTGCTTCGCCCTGTTTAGATTCGTCTATTATTTTGTTCTCCATATAGATCTTTAAAAATGCAAAGATAAGGCTTTGTTATGACATTTTGACACGTTACCGTTTTTTTGAACTATAAAATTAAAAAAATATTATAATTATTAAAATACTGATTAACAATAAATTACGCATCTAAAAGAAAGGATTAGTGTACATAAATACAGGTGATAAAAAATAAAAATTAGGTTTATTGCTATTTTATTTTTTTACTTTGCTGACTTTTTAAGACATAAAATAGTTAATTTTTTCTACAAAAAATACTTTTTATACTTTTTTTCGTTCAATTATATACATATATATACAATAGTAAATGGCAAAGAATTTAGTGATAGTTGAGTCCCCTGCAAAAGCAAAAACTATTGAGGGATTTTTAGGGAAAGATTACACCGTTAAATCAAGTTTCGGACACATCAGAGATCTGGTAAAAAAAGGATTTGGTGTAGATATTGAAAATAATTTTACGCCAACCTACGAAGTTCAACCAGATAAAGAACGAGTAATAGCTGAACTTAAAAAATTAACAAAGAGTGCCGAGATGATTTGGTTAGCATCCGATGAAGATCGAGAGGGAGAGGCTATTAGCTGGCATTTGTATGAAACATTAGGACTAACACCTAAAAACACAAAGCGTATTGTTTTTCATGAGATTACAAAACCAGCCATATTAAAAGCAATTGAAAATCCACGTGAAATTGACATTAATTTAGTAAACGCTCAACAAGCACGTCGTGTATTAGATAGATTAGTTGGTTTTGAATTATCTCCTATTTTATGGCGTAAAGTTCGTCCGAGTTTATCCGCAGGACGCGTGCAATCGGTTGCTGTACGCCTAATTGTAGAGCGTGAACGAGAAATTCAGAAATTTACATCAACCTCTGCGTTTAAAGTTTCAGCAAGTTTTACAGTTGGTACAGGTTTATTAAAAGCAGAATTAGATAAGCGGTACAATACTGAAGCAGAAGCACAAGCCTTTTTAGAAAAATGCAAAATAGCTTCTTATACTATATCAAGTTTAGAAACAAAGCCTGCAAAACGCTCTCCGGCTGCACCTTTTACAACATCTACCTTACAACAGGAGGCGGCTCGTAAATTAGGATTTTCGGTAGCGCAAACTATGCAAGTAGCACAACGCTTATATGAAGCCGGACGTATTACATACATGAGAACGGATTCCGTGAATTTATCGGATACGGCCATGGATCAGGCTAACAAAGCGATTAACGAAAATTATGGGGCTAAATATTATAATCCTCGTAAATATAAAACGAAGAGTAAAGGCGCACAAGAAGCGCATGAGGCTATTCGTCCTACATACATTGATCGCACAGTAATTGATGGCGAACGCAATGAAATACGTTTGTATGATTTAATTTGGAAACGCACCATTGCTAGTCAAATGAGCGATGCGGAGTTAGAAAAAACAACTGCTAAAGTAAGCGTAAGTGGTGCTTCGGAAGTTTTTGTAGCTCAAGGTGAAGTATTAAAATTTGATGGTTTCCTTAAAGTATATATGGAAGGAACGGATGATGAGGATACCGACGAAGAAAACTCTTCAATGTTACCTCCAATGAAAGTAGGAGAAAAAATTGAAAGCAAAGAAATTTCTGCAACACAACGTTTCACACATCACCCTGCCCGATACACAGAAGCTAGTTTAGTTAAGAAATTAGAAGAGTTAGGAATTGGTCGCCCATCAACTTATGCACCAACCATTAGTACCGTTCAAAAACGTAATTACGTGGAGAAGACTGATAGAGAAGGGTCAACAAGGAACTACACTAATTTATCATTAGTAAAACAAAACATTACCAAAGAAATAAAAACAGAGAATACTGGTGCTGAAAAATCTAAATTATTTCCTACCGATATTGGAATGGTTGTGAACGATTTTTTATTACAATATTTCCCAACTATTTTAGATTTTAATTTTACAGCTAAAGTAGAAGAAGAGTTTGATGAGATTGCTGAAGGGAATTTAGACTGGCAAAAAATGTTAGGTGAATTTTATCATCCTTTCCATAAAACAGTGGAACACACCATGGAAAACAGCGAACGCGCCAGTGGCGAACGCAGTTTAGGAATTGATCCTGCAAGTGGGAAACCAATTATAGTAAGGATTGGGCGCTTTGGTCCTTTAGCACAAATAGGCGAAACTAACGAAGAGACTGGTGAAGTAGCTAAATTTGCAAGCTTACGTAAAACTCAAAATTTAGATACCATTACGTTAGAAGACGCTTTGGATTTATTTAAACTTCCTTTAACCTTAGGCGAATATGAAGGTAAAGAAGTGGTAGTAGCTGTTGGACGATTTGGACCTTATATTAAATTAGGAGAGGCATTTATTTCTATACCTCGCACCATTGATCCATTGACGGTAGATATGGAACAAGCCTTAGAAATTATCAAAGAAAAAGAATTAGCTGATGCACCAGTAGCCCATTACGAAGGCAAGGGTGTAACAAAAGGTAAAGGCCGTTTTGGACCATTTATTAAATATGAAGGCATGTTTATTAATGTACCTCGCGCTTACGATTTTGATCATTTATCTCAACAAGACATCAATGAATTAATTGAAAAGAAATTAGAGAAAGAAGCTAACCGTTATATTCAAAACTGGTCGGAAGAAAAAATATCCATTGAAAATGCACGTTGGGGACCACAAATTAAGTTTGGTAAACTAAACTTAAAATTAATTAAAGACGGTGGCGGTAAATTTACACCCGATGAATTAACTGCATTAACCTTAGATCAAGTAAAAGCGATGATTGTGACTCAAGTGCCAAAAGCATTTGATAAAAAGGGAAAGAAAGCGCCAGCTAAAGCTAAAGTTGTGAAATTAGGAACAGCCAAAAAAGCACCAGCTAAAAAAACAGCTGTAAAAAAAGCAGCAAGTAAAAAAGCAACACCTCGGAAAGTTCCGGCAAAAAAAGCAGCTGCTAAGAAAAAATAATTATTTATAAAAAATCAGAAAGCCTTTAGTTAATTTACTGAAGGCTTTTTTTATGTTAATATTATCTCTTACATTAGTAAAAAAACGTTTATGAAAAAAATATTATTATTTATAGCAATTATCGTATATAAATATTCTTTTTCTCAAACATATACAGTATCTGAAAAAGAAGTAGAAATAGAATTAACTAGTAATTATGCTCTTAATGCGACATATTTATTAGAAATGAATAATGGATATACTATTATGATAGGCGCTAAGTATAAACGAGAGAATTTGTTTTTAAAAATATTTGATCAAAATCACAATGAAAAAATATCTACAATAATAAAACTTGAAAATATCAAGAAAATGTCATATGATGTGAAATTCATTAAGATGCTTGAACTAAACGGAAAAGTAAATTTTTTCTATTTAAAAAACGAGTATCCAGTCTCAAAAATTTATAAATTAGAAATTGATCCTAATACTGGTGAATATAAAAATGAACCACTTTTTGAGTATACCTATTTTAAAAATAATTTATTTAGTATAATAGAAAATGACAATAAAAGTAAATATGCTTTGATATTTTGTTCGCTTGAAAATCAACAAGATGTTACTATCAATACCCATATTTTCAATTCAAATTCAAATAAACTCATTGCAAAATATCACAAAATATTAAATGATTGCTATGAATTAGAATTATTGGATGCTGTAATAGATGATGAAAACATTTATTTATGCTTGAACAAAAAATTAAAACCAGCAGAACCAAAATCTCAAGGTTTTTTCAAAGATTATATTCAATTTATACCTGAGAATAAAGTCTCTATCGATCAAATTAACATTAACGATAAAACATGTGTATCTTTTAAAATAAATTTGCCTCCATATAATTACCACACAAAAGCCCAACTTAATTTTGATACTAAAAATAATAAATTAAACTTATTGTTATCTGTTATCAATCCTAAAGATAATTATGGTAGGATTCCTGATGTTACAACATTTTTTTATAAATTTTCGAGAAGTATCTTTAATTTAACTACCGAGAAAAAAATGACTAATCAATTAGCAATAAAGACAGCTAATCATCAATATCCAAAATTAAAAATGGATGAAAATGTTTTTGCGAATTTTCCACAATATATGTTTACTGATAGTTTAGGTAATAATGCATTTTTATTTGAAACTGTATATAACTACTTCAATCATACTGGTTCTTATTTTACTTTTAACGCCAGTGATTTTGCGTTTGAATTTTCTAATTCTGAGGCTGAAATTAATTCTATTATATTTGCACCATATATGAATACAATAAATGGATTATCCTTTAGTAATCTAGGTGATTTCGCTTTTAATTGTAACAGGACAACTAATCCATTATTAATATTTGGAACGCCTTCATTTAATTTTACAACTTTTGAAGTTGACAACAAAATCGTTATCATTTCAAATAATCACCCTGAAAATATTGACAAAGCTCTTGGTGATAATTATACCAAGAATACAACTAAAGATCTATTAAAACCAATGATATTAATTGTAAATAAAAATTATTATTCTAAAACTAAAGTATTTAATGAGCCTATGTACAATAAGTTAAAATTTGATATAAGTACTTCTTTTTATAACAAAAAAACTAAAATATTTTGTGTTGCCGCAAATGAAACTAAGGGTAATAAAGAAAGGTTAGTATGGATTAAATTTCAATAATCTGATATAGGACATTATTAAACAAGCTATTGAAAATTAAACAAAAAAGCCTTCAGTTAATTTACTGAAGGCTTTTTTATGTTAATATTATCTCTTTTCCCAATTAAATTTATGATTTATATCGATTTTCTTTTAAAAATATACAATAGAAACGAAATTATTTTTAAGTAAGACAATGATGAAAAACCCTAGCATAGCATGAGCTAAGGAACTATTTTTTAAAAAAGCATAGAGGAAAAAGAACAAGTATATTGGGCTCCTAAATTATAACTTCACTTGGTATTATGTGCCTAAAAGTATTAATGGGTTATTCATTTAAAAAATGATTATTTTTACAAAAATACTATTCGTATGTCCATTTTAATTGCAGATAGCGGTTCTACAAAAACCGATTGGGTTTTATTACAAAATAATAACATCATCATTCAGTTTCAAACTATTGGTTTTAATCCCTATTTTCAGAGTAGTGAAGACATTAGTACTGAGATTAAATCGGTGTTATTGCCTGTTATAAAAGACCAATTAGATACAATTAAACAAATAGCTTATTATGGAGCCGGTTGTTCTACACCCGATAAAATTCTGGTTGTGAAACAAGGCTTGTATTTAGCATTTGGAAATATTCCGTCTGAGGTTAATCACGATTTACTGGCTGCTGCAAGAGCCTTATGTGGCAAGGAAAAGGGAATAGCCTGTATTTTGGGTACTGGTAGTAATAGTTGCTTATACAATGGAGTTAATGTTATTGAAAATGTACCTTCTGTTGGTTATTTTTTTGGAGATCATGGAAGTGGTGCTACTATTGGCAAAACCTTTATACAATATTATTTTGACGACAAATTACCCTTACATTTAAAATTAGCATTTGAAAAAGCAGGTTATCACCGTGAGGTTATTTTAGAAAATATGTACAAAAAGCCTATGCCTAGTAGGTATTTGGCAGGTGTATGTTTATTTCTTTCCAATTACAATAACGACTCGTTCATTAAGGAATTAATTAAACATTGTTTCCTTGATTTTTTTGACGCTCAGGTATCCAAATATACCAATGCTTTACAATTGCCTGTTAATTCGGTAGGTTCTATAGGTTATTATTATAAAGACCTATTAATAGAAGCGGCACATCAAAAAGGGTTTACTATTGGGAATATTATCAAATCGCCTATTGAAGGGTTGATTAAGTTTCATAGTTAAATAAGGTATTGTAAATATTTAATGGATCTTTTTTTCTATCTTTTTCCTTAGATGAAAAAGAAACAAAAAATCAAGTCAAAAAAATGCTCAACGCTCCTCACGGAATTCTACGATTTTCACGTTTCGCTACCACTACACTAAAATCTTGAATTCTCGTTTCACCCCTTCTCTGCTCGCATTTTTGACTGACCTGCGCTCTTGTTCCATTAATCATTTTCTTAAAATATAATCCTTTTCACCAAAACCTACTGCAACATTACCAACGTATGAACTATTTTTTAATCTTTAAAAAAAGAATAACAAAACTATAACTGCTCTAAAAAACCTTCTACAACTGCATATACCTCTTCTAACTCCTGTTTAGTAATGCAATATGGTGGAATTAAATATAGGATGTTTCCAAGTGGTCGTACGATAATGTTTCGTTTTAAAAAATAAGTGGCTATGCTTTCCGATGCTTTATTCAGGTAATGTGTATGCTCTTCTGTATTTATTTCCAAGGCTAAAATAGTGCCTTTAGATCTGCAATCTTTTAATGATTTATGATTTTTATGTTTCAAAACAAAATCATGATTCGATTGTGAAATCATCAATATTTGTTCAATCGTTTCCTCTTTCTCCATTAAATCTAAACTGGCTAATCCTGCCGAACAAGCCGTAGCATTTGCCGTGTAGCTATGTCCATGAAAAAAAGTTTTCGTTTTATCATCACTTAAATAAGCATCGTATATAAATTGCGCGCAACTTGTTACACCCAATGGCATATAGCCACCTGTTAATCCTTTTGATAAGCAAATAATGTCGGGCTGTTGAGTTAAATACTCGCTTGCAAAAAAACGACCTGTTCTGCCAAAGCCCGTCATTACTTCATCGGCAATGCAAATAACCTGATGTTGTTTACAAATCGACATCAATTCATCTAAGTATTTAGCTTCATACATTAACATACCGGCAGCACCTTGTACTAACGGTTCAAAAATAAAACCGGCTATATCTTTGTGATTTTTAAACCAAACATCAAAGGTATCTTTCAAATCAGCAATATTATCGGCATTCGGCAAAGGAATATGAATGACATCAAACAATAAATTTTCGAAAGCATTATTAAATACATTGCGTGCACCAACACTCATACTCCCAAAAGTATCGCCATGGTAAGCATTTTCGAAGGCTATGAATTTCTTTTTAGTGACACCTTGGTTATGAAAATACTGTAGCGTCATTTTTAAAGCCACTTCAACAGCCGTAGAACCATTATCAGAATAAAAAATTTTAGATTGATTTTTGGGTAAATGCCATATTAACCTTTCCGCCAGCGTAACCGCAGGTGTGTGTGTAAAACCACTAAAAATAGCATGTTCCAGTGTATGTAATTGCTCGCTTACTTTTTGAGAAATATAAGGATGACAATGTCCGTGTAAATTAACCCACCACGATGAAATGCCATCTAACAGCTTATTCCCGTCAACATCATAAAAATAAGCACCTTCGCCTTTTACGATATGAATAGGATCTTCGGCATTGCTTAAATGCGTAAATGGATGCCAAACAAATTGGTTATCTTTTTGAATAATATTGGACATAGCTGTTATATAATTGTGAGTGAAATTATTGTTTTTTAAGGACTAATTGAAACAAATATTATGAACCTATATTAGATTCGTACAAAAGTTTTTATTTTTATTTTCTTTTGCTTGATCAATAGAAACAAAAGTCAAGGCGAAAAGTCATATCCATTTTTTCTTCGCACAAAATCTTCGCAATGTCTCCAGAAAAATCTGTATATAGGGTTTCCTCATAAACTCAACCATCTTTTTAACCTTCTTTTTGCTTGATCAAAAAGAAGCAAAAAATCAAGCTAAATCGCCAAATCCATTTTTCC
>JAYVDU010000556.1:0-9159 GCA_043749245.1 Bacteroidota bacterium
ATTTGACCTATACCATTGCCATTGTTTTGTAAACGCCCACAAGCTATAATTTCACCATCTTTTTCGATATATGCATTTATGGCAATTTCTTCGAAATCATCTGTTACTGATTGGCGTGTTTGATTCCAGGGTTTACGTAATAACTCATATCGCAAATCAATGATTTGTTCGATAATGGCAGGTGTAGTATTTGTTTTTACAACATATATCATAAATAAAGATAAGTATTAAAGCAAAAAATCCCATTCTCTTAATTGAACGGGATTTTTAATATGTATAATCATGTTATTAAGATCGTTTAGCTTGTACAGATGTAATTTCAGGAACCGCACGTTTAATGGTTTCTTCAATTCCAGCCTTCATAGTCATGTGGCTCATACTGCAAGTACTGCAAGCGCCTTTTAATTCAAGCATTGCGGTGTTTCCACCTACCACTTCAAGTAGCTCTACATCGCCACCATCAGCTTCTAAATAAGGGCGAATGGACTTTAATGCTTCTTCTATTCTATTAAATAAAAGAATGTCTTTTGACGATGTTGTAATTTTTGTATTCATGCTAAATTAATTGATCAACAAGTTATTTACCTAACTTCTTTTTTAAATTAGAGTCAATGGCATCTAAAAACTCTTCAGTATATAAATAATGTTCGCCATGGTTCACTTTATTACCATGGGTACATACTGCTAAATCTTTAGTCATTTTGCCACTTTCAACGGTTTCAACACAAACTTGTTCAAGAGCTTGACAGAAATTAATTAACTCCTGATTATTGTCTAATTTGCCACGAAATTCTAAACCACGTGTCCAGGCAAAGATAGAGGCGATTGGATTAGTTGATGTTGGTTTACCATTTTGATGATCACGGAAGTGACGCGTAACAGTGCCATGAGCTGCTTCAGCTTCCATAATTGTTCCGTCCGGTGTGATTAAAACAGAAGTCATTAATCCTAATGAACCAAAGCCTTGAGCTACTGAATCAGATTGAACATCTCCATCATAATTTTTACAAGCCCATACAAAATTCCCATTCCATTTAAGCGCCGACGCTACCATATCATCAATTAAACGATGTTCGTAAACGATACCCGCCGCTTCGTATTTTGCTTTGTAATCAGCTTGATAAATTTCTTCAAAAATATCTTTGAAACGACCATCGTATTTTTTTAAGATGGTGTTTTTAGTTGATAGGTATAAAGGCCATTTTTTGTTTAGAGCCACATTGAAGCAAGAGTGTGCAAATCCACGGATTGATTCTTCCACATTATACATACCCATTGCTACACCAGGACCATTGAATTTAAAAATTTCGTGTTCAATAATTTTTCCGTCTTCGCCTTCAAATTTCATGGTTAATTTTCCTTTACCAGGCACTACGAAATCGGTTGCTTTGTATTGATCTCCAAATGCGTGACGGCCAACAATAATAGGAGCTGTCCAATTAGTTACTAAACGAGGTACGTTTTTACAAACGATAGGCTCGCGAAATACAGTACCATCAAGGATATTACGGATAGTGCCATTTGGCGACTTCCACATTTGTTTTAAATTAAATTCTTTTACACGAGCTTCATCAGGAGTGATGGTAGCACATTTGATACCTACACCATATTTTTTGATAGCTTCTGCAGCATCTATCGTTACTTGATCGTTTGTTTCATCACGATACTCCATTCCTAAATCGTAGTATTTAATATCTACATCTAAATAGGGAACAATTAATTTATCTTTAATAAATTTCCAAATGATGCGAGTCATTTCATCACCATCTAATTCTACTACGGGGTTCGCTACTTTAATTTTGCTCATAATACTGGGTTTGTAAAGGTTTAAAAAAGTTAGCCAAATTTATGCATATTAAGTTATTGCACAAGTATTTGTTTCGAAATATTTACAGTACATTTAATATAAATTAATCCCTTGTCTTATGAAGTATTTATCCATATTATGTGCCTTGTTTATTGGAGGAAACCTGATTTCGCAAGATCAATTGTTTAAAAAAGATAATACGAAAATAGAGGTGAAGATTTTGGAAATTAACCCAACCGAAATAAAGTATAAATTATTTAATTATGAGGATGGACCAATCATTACGGTATTAAAAAGTGACGTGGCTTTAATTATATATAAAAACGGCATGCATGAAGTGATAACGGCGTCGTCGGAAATATCAGTTGTAAAAGATCAGGAGCTTAAAAAAATGTGAAATTAGAAAAGTGGGAACTTCAGAAAAAACGAGAAGCTGACCGTATTGCTGAACAAGAAGCAGCAGATAGTATAGCAAGAGCAGGAGCAAAAAACGTATTGCAAACAAAAAACACAATTGGGGTTAATATGCTTGAGCCAATGAATGGCTGTGTAGGCGTTACATTTTTACGAGAATTCGCCAACCATTATTTAAATGCCTATGTGCCAATAAATATAGGGGTTACAACGCCTTTTGCAAATCAACAAACAGTTTCTACGTTTCATTTAGTTAATGATAATTATAATATTGCCAACTATAAATTTACACGTAAAACAATTGAAATAGGATTAGGGATTAATTTTCAAACGAATAGCACAAAACAAGCAACTTATTTTGTTGGACCATTGGTAGAGGTGGCTCAATATGTTGGTACGTTTGATACATATTATTACAATAATTATAATGGACAAGCATCTCAGGTTAACCATGGTTTTGTAATGAACCGATGGAGTTATATGATTAATAACGGTGCAATCTTTAGACCAACTAAAAATTTCACCATCATTTTAAGTGGAGCCATTGGATTTAGAAAGGATAGTTATGTTGCCAACGATCCTGCTAGTTTTACTACAAATAATAATTATTATAACCGTACCACATTTCCATTGAATGCCCTTAAATTAGGGCTTTGCATTGGGTATCGGTTTTAATTATTTAAGTAATAATTAGGCAAATAAAAAATTAGATTGTGAAAACTATTATTCTATTATTTTCAATATTGTCTGTTACGCAAGGGTTTTCTCAAGACCTATTATTTAAAACAGATAGTACTAAATTAGAGGTTAAAATTTTAGAGATTAATCCTACAGAAATTAAATACAAATTGTTTAATGATGAGGATGGACCAATCACTACTCTATTAAAAAGAGAGGTGGCTTTAATTATTTATAAAAACGGGATGCGTGAAGTTATAACGTCATCGGCGGAAACTCCTGTAATTAAAAAACAAGAGCCGATTAAAAATGTGAAATTAGAAAAATGGGAATTACAAAGAAAACGAGAAGCCGACCGCAAAAAACAGGAAGCCGACCGCATTGCTGAACATCAAGCAGAAGATAGTTTGGCATTTGCAAGAGCGGAAAACGTATTAAAACCTAAAAATTTAATTGGCTTAAATTTATTGGAGCTATTGAATGGATGCATTGGCATTGCTTATTTGCGTGAATTTGCTCAACATCATTTGAATGTTTGTGTCCCAATAAATATTGGATTTACAACACCCTTTTCAAATAATTTAATGGCTAAGGGTATAATCAATAATAAGTCCCATGACATAAAGGATTATGTTTACAGCCGCAAAATAATAGAAGTAGGTTTAGGAGTTAATTTTCAAATCTTTAGAAAAAAATCTACCACATATTTTTTTGGCCCATTGGTTGATTTTGGGCAGTATGTAGGATCTTTTTCCGGATCCCCTTTTGGATCTTACGGACTTGCTATAAACCATTATGATTTTACTATGAATCGTTGGAGTTTTATGGGGAATAATGGCTTTTTATTTAGGCCTTCAAAAAACTTTAATATTATTGTAAATGCTGCTATTGGCGTTAGATTTGACACGTATCTTGGCAATAACCCAGCACGTTACTCTCAAGGAAAAGATTATACATGGTGGCCATTTAATGCCTTCAAGTTTGGTGTTTGTATGGGATATAAATTTTAAGAAAAGAAGTGGTTACAAATCATTGGCATTAGCAATTAATTCTGCCACGTCTAACACTTGTGTTTTGTCTTCTTTATTAAAATGTTTCACGCCATCTGTCATCATGGTGTTGCAAAAAGGGCAACCAACCGCAATGATATCAGGATTGTGAGATAGAGCTTCTTCGGCTCTTTCTACGTTTACTTCTTTAGTGCCTTTTTCGGCTTCCTTAAACATTTGAGCGCCACCCGCACCACAGCATAAACCATTTGCTTTACTGCGTTTCATCTCAACTAATTCAGCATCTAATTTTTGAATAACATCTCGGGGCGCTTCGTAAACATTGTTTGCTCTGCCCAAATAACAAGGGTCGTGAAATACAATTTTTTTTCCTTTGTATGCTCCGCCTTCTACTTTTAATTTCCCTTCGTTAATAAGTTGTTGCACTAACTCTGTATGGTGAATCACTTCGTATTTACCACCTAGTTCAGGATATTCATTTTTAATTGTATTAAAACAATGAGGGCAGCCTGTTACAATTTTTTTGACAGCGTAACCATTTAAAATGCTGATGTTTTGCATAGCCTGCATTTGAAACAAAAACTCGTTGCCGGCACGTTTTGCAGGATCCCCGGTACAAGACTCTTCAACGCCAAGTACTGCGAAGTTTGCGCCAACGTGATTTAATATACGCACAATGGCTTTTGTTATTTTTTTTGCTCTATCATCAAAACTACCCGAACAACCTACCCAAAATAAAATATCAGGAGTTTCGCCATTGGCAATTTTTTCTTGCATTGTAGGAACTTTGATTGGTGACATATTGAATAAGGGATTGTTGATTGTTGAATATAATTGAAATTAAATGATTGGCTTTTTTATGGATGATTCTTTAAGTTTTTGTATGGCTGTTTTTCCGGAAACAATAAAAATGCTAGTTAATTCATGAGCTTCTTTTAATAATGGTTGAATGCTTGTGGCAGAAATAATATTTTTATCATTTAATAATTCTAACCAATACTCACATTCGTCGCTTTCCTCAATTACGATGCTTAATTTAGATACAAATCCCGCTTTTGTTTGGGCATGATTGACTGCTCTATAATTGGCTGCTACAGATGTAGAAGAACGTAATAATTGTTTTTTTATATGAATCGCTAAATAGGAATTAGGAAACTCTTCAGTTAAATTAATACAATTTACCGCAAAATTTTTAGTTCTTATTTTTAAATCGTTTGCTGTCATGTATGTGTTTTTTAATCTTTTATTCCAAAATTCGTCAATCCCTTATTCATTAATCCAATTAGCTCTGTCGGCTGGGCTAAATTGCCATGGGGCGCCATTGTTTTCAAGGTTTGTAAACATGCCGTTTAGTTCGTTAGGCGCTGAACTTTGCTCTAACACTAACTGTTGACGCAAGCCAACGATGATTGATAACGGATCAATATTAACCGGACATTCTTGCACACAGGCATTACAGGTGTTACAAGCCCATATCTCTTCGTTAGTTATATAACTACCTAACAAGGATTTTCCATCATCTACGAAAGTGCCTTTGTTAGCATCTATGTTTTTTCCAACTTCTACTAATCTGTCGCGGGTGTCCATCATAATTTTACGAGGAGACAGCGCTTTACCAGTTATGTTTTGTGGGCATGCAGAGGTGCATCTTCCGCACTCCGTGCAAGAATAAGCATCTAGGAGTTGTTTCCATGTTAAATCAGTCACGTCTTTTACGCCAAACTTAATAACGGCATTTGGATCTAATACAGGATGATACGCCGGGTCGAAGTTAGGTTTTACAACATCGGTTACTTCAAACAAATTATCGAATCGTCCTTTTGCTTTTAAGTTAGAAAAGTAAGTATTAGGGAACGCCAATAAAATATGTAAGTGCTTGGAGTAGGGCAAGTAATTTAAAAAACTAAATACCATGATGATGTGACCCCACCAGCCAATGCGCTCTATCACGTGTAGTCCGGCAGTTGGCATGCCACCATAAATTAACGGACCTAAGTGTTTACTGATAGACAATCCTAACGAACCATCTCCTAAATTAGCGGCATGCGAATCACCTCGTTGGTATAATACTTCATCAGCTCCATTCATCATAAAAATAAAACAGATGAGTATAAGTTCCATCATTAAAATAACATTAGCATCTAATTTTGCCCAACCATTTAATTCAGCCATATTAAGTCGTGGAAGTTTTAATAAATTACGACGCGCTAAAAACCCTATCGTTCCTAAAAAGGCAAGTACTGTTAGTATTTCGATGAAGCTAACCATAAATGTATAAAAGCCTCCGAGTGCTTCTCTGAAAGCACGGTGATGACCGGTGACACCATCAAAAACGATTTCAATTAATTCGATTTGTGTAATAACAAAAGCTACATATAAACATAAATGTAATAGAGCTGCTACAGGACGCGTAAACATTTTCTTTTGTCCTAAAGCCACCAATACCATGGTTTTTAGACGCTCTGATTTGTTATCGGTAATGGAAATATCTTTTCCGAGTAAAATGTTGCGTCTGATTTTTTTGACATTAATGAAAAAAAATGCAGATGAGCCAATTAATAAAATGCTAAAAATGATGGATGAAATCATGGAACTATTATTTAATCTTTAAGTTTGTTTTTATCTTTTTTGCCAAATACAGAGAAATGAATATAGCGCTCTGGATTGATACGCAAGTCTTTCATTAATTTATCTAAGTCGTCGCTGGCTTTGTTTAGGTTATTATATAACGAATCATTTTTAGCTAATTTACCAAGAGTACCCTGTCCAGCGTTAATTTGCGCTACTAATTTATTAAGTTCCTTCAAGGTTTTATCAGCTTCAGAAATAGCACTTTTCAAATCTGATTTAGATAAACTATCAGAAAGGTCAGAAAAATTTCCGATGATGTTGTCAATCTTTCCAGTATTTTTTTCGAGCATACCCGCTAAAGTATTGAGTTTTGTGAGAATGGCAGAGATTTTTATTTTTTCAGAAGCCATTAAATCATCTAGTTTATAAGCTGTTTGTTCCAAGCTTTCAATTGCTTTTTTGATGCTTTCGAAAGATTTGTTGAGGTTATCACGCGTTTTATCATTTAAGATAAACTGTACAACCGTCATTACAGAATCAATAGAAGATAATAAGCCAACAGCCTTTGCTTGTAATGGCGCTAATTGCTTACTAACTGCAGACTTTAACCCTTCTTCGTTTTCAGCTAACAAAGTATCTCCTGATTTTACAAATTCTGTTTCGTTGCTGTATACTATTTCAACAGCCTTAGAGCCCAATAAATCGGAGCTTACTGATCTGGCAATGGAGTGCTTAGGTATTTGTATGTCTTCGGTTAGTAAAAATTTAACGAGTACGGCATATTCTCCTTTTACTTTGGTAAGTGTAATTTTATTGATTTGCCCAACTTTAAAACCATTTACCAACAAAGGATTTGCCTCAATAAGCCCGTCAATTTTGGGATACACAGCATACAGCTCGTATTGGTGACTAAATAAATTGTTGCCTTTTAAAAAATTAAAACCCCAAATAAACAATCCTATTGCGGCCGTAACTACTATACCAATTTTAAATTCTTTAGAAATTTTCATTTATACTTTGTGTTGTTTCCTGGTGCTATTTAAGCTTCAAAATTTTGAAGCACTAATATACAGATTTTCTTTAAAATAAGTGTTTACCGGAATTTGATAAAATTAAGTAAGATCAAATTTTATGATTTATTTTTTGGCTGGAATAATCGATTTGATAATCCCTTGAAATGATGTAATATTTAAAGGAAATTCTAAAAACACATGCAAAAAACTCAAAAAATAGAGTGCTTTAAGCCCCGTTTTATAATCGTAAAGATATAAGGCTACTGAAAAGATCCATAACAACAGCGTAATAACGAGGGCTTTTTTTGGTACTTTATGCCATTGTATCACGGAGGTTTTTGAAAACCAATTCAGGTAATGATAGGTATATGCAAAAGCAATAAAACGCATCACAATAAATCCGGCATTCGATTCGTAAATAATGGATTGTGATGAGTTAGTTGTGGTTGATAGTTTAAAGAAATTAATCATGTATTTATTTAATAAGCTAAACAAATCGTAGCTTTTACCGACATATTCGGATACCTGATATTGAAGCGAGGGGGCTTTAATAACGAAAAAGGAGAGTGCGCAGATTAAGAGAACCACAATGGATAAATAACCAGAAAAAGATTTGTTTTTTAATATACCAAACAACATAAACGCCCATGTAAATACAAATACATGGATAATGGTAGGTAAGAAAACACCTACCCACATAAAATAGGTTTCGCCTACATTGGATACGTATAAGCCAATGAGTATTAATAATGCTAAGGTAACACGGTAGAGATTATCTTTTATATATACAAAAATAAAAGAGATTAATAAGCCGTAAAATATAATGTGAGGGATTTTAGTATTAGATGTAGTGGGCTTTACGAATGAAAAGTAAAATACCAGGACGCACAAGATGCTTAAAAATAAAAAATCGTATTTTCCTTTAGCAAAATAGTTTTTTTTGTGCAACCAGCCAATTTCAGTTAAGTAATGCAATGGGCCAAGAACCGCATAAGAAAAAAGAAAAAGCTCGAAAGGTAAAATGAAAGCTAATACAGCAGATACAATCATTAACCCAATGTTGATGTAATTAATTTGATTATTATTGAGACTATTTAGTTTAAACAAAGTACGTTGGATGAATGATGTAATATGAGTTCAAATATAAATAATTTATTTTTTGGACTTATCAAAACCTCCTGTTTTTTTATTATACCCATAAGGGCAATGTTTACAGCTATTTTTACAGCAATACCCTCTTTTTAGCAGGTATTTTTCTGTAAAGATGATATAGCCCTCGGGGCTAACATAAAAATCTTCGGGATCTAATTCTTTGTTAAACATATGGATATAAATATATTGTATTTTATATCATTTATTAATTTTAAAACCATAGAGTTAAACGGATTATTAATTTCCTGAAGCTTTCAAATATTTTCTTTACGTGAAATTTTCAAAAGGATATAATTGGAAAAATTAAACACAAATTACTTACCATAATAAAATAATTGTAATTTTTTGCAGAAACAGAATTACAAAACTTTATACTATTAATTAAACGCTTAGAGCCTGTTTAAATTTATATTGTAATAATTGTTATAATGTGTTTTTGAGCGAATTGCGAAGCACTCAACGATTCATACATGAAATATAAAATAGAGTTAAAAGAGGCTCCCGCTTTAGCGGA
>JAYVDU010000557.1:0-2742 GCA_043749245.1 Bacteroidota bacterium
ACTAAATGAACGCCTAATATTTCTTCGTATGTTTTAATATCCATTTACTTTTCTTTCTTGTAGGTGATTTAAAAGTTTATCATAACATGTATTTATAAAATGGCGAAATATTTTTATTTTAATTCCTCACAAGTTAAGAACAAATTAGTATCCTCCTCAAACATGGAGGTTACCTTGTCAGAAATACAAAAGTCTTCATTGTCATAAGACATAAAGCTAACAACTAACTCTTGGTCAAATTGTTGTAATTTCTCTATTAATTCTTTGATGTTCATTTTAAACTTTCTTCTGGTTTCAAGTCGGCAAATGTCGCATCTTGTTCTTCGAAAATGCGTAAAGCAACGCAAGCAACCTGAATCGCTTCTGCATTTATTTCCGCTTCTGACTTACCTTGCAACATTGCTTGCGCTAGCTCTCCAACTTCTTCCATGAGAGCCGCGAGCAAAAACCGATTACCCGGAAACTTACCTCTCGCAAAAAGTATTTCCACTGCTAAATCTTCGAGGGTCAATACATTAACTGATTTTGTGCCATTTTTATTAGTATATCCCATCCCTCGATTAATTTCATACATTCCCATTATATCTCTCCAATTTTATCAATAAGGTAATTTGCAGTTTTTATAATTACAAAAGGTAAGCCCAAGAAAAGAATTAAAGTGTAGCTTTTAAAGCCAATATACGTAACACCATTCCACCATTTTGCGACCCATCCTTTGTTCTGCATTGCGCTAGAATAATTTTGATTGCCTTTATAATTAAGCTCTAGAACAGAATAAATTGTCGTAGCCAACCAAAGAAGGCTATTAATTGCAAAATACCAAATAATCATTTTGCGAAAAGTTGTTTCATCATGTCATAGGAAACGCGCTTGACCCCTGTTTCGGTCAACAAACCATAGACATCAGATGGATTAGCCGATTTATAAGTGAAATAAACACATTCATCTACAATTCCATCTAACGCCCGCATCATATCGACCGTTTGTAAGGGATTTGCACTACCATATTCCGTGCAAGCTAAAGGCTTTGAACCCCAAATTTGAGCAAGCTGAGCAACAGAAGAAGCGACCCCGTTTGGACTTTGCCCGTAAGGATGAAAACCAATCATATCTACGACGGAGCCTGCCCCGAGCGCCGCCAACTGACGGTGCCAATCAAAGGACATACCACTCGTACCACTTGAAATTAGTTTTACTTTAGGGTCGGCGACTCGAATAGATGCCGCCATCAGAGTGAGAAATTGCATGTAACGTTCAGGCGTAAACGTACGTGTATCACCATTACTAAGATTTGGCGCGTTAACTTCATTCATTAATTCGTAAGCCCAAATTTTGCCCGCATACTTCTTCGCAATAGCCCCGGCTTGGTCAGCCATTTGTTGCGCCGACAAAGCCGAAGCATAGTCATAAGGCGTAATGAGCAGGACATCAATGCCTTGCGCGTTCATCGAACTGATGAAGGTATCTTTTTCAACAGGGTCATTCGAAAGATATGTGTTCGAATCTTCGCGCACAAACTTCGGCTTAAGGTCTGATAAATCTAAAGCGCCATAGAATGAAAATCCTATTTCAACTCCGAAACGTGTAGTTCTTCTCGGAGCAGGCGGAATCACGGGTGCAGGCGAAGGACTGGGACCTGGACTGGAATTAGCGCCAGTATACTTCGTAGCGATGTGATTGATTACTTTATCGTATAAATTCATTTTAGCTCTTCCTGAAATACGTAACAGAGTCTTTTGTTATAACAGTTTTCTTGGTACATTCGTCGCATCCAACAGTTTTAATGGATATTTTTGTTTTAATCGAAAGTACCCAACTAGGGTCGGTTAGGTATTCGAGCATCGAATCATTCACGGGTTTTACTCCAGTATCTAATCCCAATGACATTAATCACGGCAAAAGCAACGTATAAGAATATCATACCATACAAACGATTGTGTTGTGCAATAATAATAAGAAGAATATCTGACACTATGAATACATACATTCCGTATATTTTCTTGTAAGATATTGCTAAAGAGCCGATTAATCCTAGAATAGCACCTAGCCATTCTATTATTGCGTAAATCATTCTTTATCGTATACGAAGTGAGCCAACAAGATGTATAGCGGGGTTGCAATCATCAAACTGAGAAACAATATTTCAAACCAGATATTGTGTAGTATAGCGAAAGTGAAAGCGCATACTAAACTTATCACAAATGTGAAGCACGTATTCTTTTCAAGTTTAGTCACGATGAGGACATTGGTTTCTTTAGCATAACAGATAATTCACTTTCGTCAATCACCCCTTTATCTAAAAGGGCAATCAAAATGTATTTTATCACGTCTGACAAATTCGGTTCATTCATTTTGGTAACAGTTTCGCTGAATACTTTATAGTAAACTTGTTCTGATGTCATGACAAGCCTAATGCTGTCCGAACATGATGTGCCATCTCAATTGATACACCTTCTTGAGCATTGATGTTGATGTAAGGGATTTTATTATGTTGTAACATAATTTTGACATCAGAATCGACCTCACGAGCTTCATCTTCAGTTTGATAACGCCCTGCTTGAACATAAGCTTTAGTCCTGTGTAAAAAGAAATTAAGATTATTAAATGATTTAAACTCATCAATCATTGCAGTATTTAAGTGAGGATGGCTCTTGTTGTATACTGCTGAAAGAATGATAGGCGAATCAGTAACTATTACGTCAACTTGATTCAATAGACGAAACAATGAGTGATGCTGTTTAG
>JAYVDU010000558.1:0-2738 GCA_043749245.1 Bacteroidota bacterium
AGCCCTTATTTTACTGGGCATCATAACCCCAGACTTAAGTCTGGGGTTACTAAATGTATCCCATTCATTTTGTGGACTTTAGTCCACTATCTCGGACAACAGTGATAGCTTATGATTAAATATGATTTTTTATCTGTTTTTATCATAAATTTATGATAAAATAAGTTTTTTTATCCGCCTTCATCTTAATCATCGGCGTTATCCGCGTTCTATTTATTTGTTATCGGCTGAGTAGTTACGAAATTTTAAAATTTCAAATGCTTGACCGAAATACCAGCTTTTTGTAATTCTTTCAAAGAATCTATTCCTATGCGCAAATGATCAATAACATAATCTGCGGTTACTTTTTTATCACTTTCTTCTGTTTTAACACCTTCCGGAATCATCGGTTGGTCGCTTACTAAAAGCAATGCACCAACAGGGATTTCGTTATGAAAACCTACTGAAAAAATAGTAGCCGTTTCCATATCAATAGCCATTGCTCTAATTTCTCTTAGGTATTCTTTAAAAACTTCATCATGCTCCCAAACTCTACGGTTTGTGGTATATACTGTACCTGTCCAATAATCTCTTCCGCTTAAGCGAATGGTATATGATATAGCCTTTTGTAAATTAAAAGAGGGTAGGGCAGGAACTTCGCTTGGTAAATAATCGTTAGACGTACCTTCGCCTCTAATAGCGGCTATCGGTAATATTAAATCGCCAATGGCATTTTTCTTTTTTAATCCACCACATTTTCCTAAAAATAAAACCGCTTTAGGTGCAATAGCGGTTAGTAAATCCATAATAGTTGCTGCCATGGCGCTACCCATACTGAAATTGATGATGGTAATGCCATCGAAGGTTGCGCTTTGCATTGGTCGGTCATGACCTTCAATTGGAACGTTGTTCCACTCAGCAAACATTTTCACATAACCACCAAAATTGGTTAGTAATATATATTGTCCAAAATCTTCTATTTTTTTACCTGTATATCTAGGTAACCAGTTGTTTACAATTTCTTCTTTCGTCTTCATATTATTATAATATCTTTATCAAAGTTAAGTATTATTGTGGCATTACCTGTATTAAATTTTCCCGAAATAGATTTACGTTTTCAAAACAATGAAAAGGGTAATTTACAATTATTTGACACGATTCGTAAAAAATTTGTTGATGTAACATCCGAAGAATGGGTCAGACAGCACATTATATATTATCTCATCGTTCACAAACAAGTTCCTGCTTCTATGATTTCCGTTGAGAAACAAATCAATTTAAACGGCACAAAAAGAAGATATGATATTGTTGTTTTCAATAATACATTAAAGCCTATTTTAATAATAGAATGTAAGGCACCTCAGGTAGAAATTAATCAATTAACTATTAATCAGGCGCTTCGTTATAATTTGGAATTAAAAGTTCCTTTTGTGTTTTTAAGTAATGGTTTAAACCATATTTTTATCAAAATTGAAGGTGATTTACCAAAAGTCATAAAAAATATTCCAAATTATAGCGAATTGTTAAATTTGTAGACTTTAGGATTATTTATTTACAAGTTATTGATAATCAAAAAGTTAAATTAAAATATCTTATTAACATTTCTTTTTATTGTTAATAACTTTAAGTTCGTTAACAGCAATTAACGTTTGTTTTCCCAAAAAAAACAATATACTTGTAATTCTTAAAATAAAAATAGTAAGGTGATACTCATTAAAAATACATATTTAGCGCTAGTGATGACTACTTCACTCGCTGTAAGTGCGTTTTCGCCAAATACTACTATTTTAAAATCTGCCATTTCTTCAAAAGTAATGTTGGACTTTAAATCAAATTCAAATCCTGATGAGAAGCCACTCGTAAAAGATGATGGTAAAAAGAAAATTGTAAAAAGAGATGATACCACACGTTTACCAATCAATCCTGCAATTATAGCTTTATCGGATGAAAGTGATGAGACATCTGAAGTGGATTCTTTATTAGCTTTTCCATCAAACGATTTGTATTCTTCTTGGGATACATCTACTATACATCCTTATTCATTCATCGAAAGTTTTAAAACGGATTCAGCGTTAGTTCATTTAACTGAGCCAACCGACTGTGGTTTTGTATTGCCTTTTAAAGGTAACGTCACTTCTGAATTTGGTTGGAGACATCGCCGCCCACATTACGGAACTGATATTGATTTGGAAACTGGTGATACGGTTGTTGCCGCATTTGATGGGATGATTCGTATTGCTAAACTGAATAGAAGTTATGGTAATGTTGTTATTATTCGCCATAAAAATGGATTAGAAACTGTTTATGCGCATTTATCGAAAATATTAGTGGAACCCGGACAAAAAATTGAAGCCGGACAACAAATTGGTTTAGGTGGAAACACGGGGCATTCATTTGGTGCACACTTGCATTTTGAAATCCGTTATTTGGGTCAGGCAATGGATGCACAAGATTTTGTGGATTTTGAAAAAGGACTTTTAAAGAAGAATGATTATATCATTACCAAATCTGATGTTGAAACGAAATATGATTTAAGGGCGCTACACTCTCGTCAGAAAAGAGATTTAGGTTTATCTCGAGTAACAAACTCTAAAGCTAAAGGTAAATACAAAACTTATAAAGTAAGAAAATGTGATACACTAGTGCGTATCGCTCAGCGCAATCATACAACCATTAAAGCATTATGCGCTAAAAATGGTATCAAACGTAACAAAGCTTTACGTGCTGGTCAGAAATTAAAAGTGTAATTTCCATTTCAT
>JAYVDU010000559.1:0-2737 GCA_043749245.1 Bacteroidota bacterium
TGCCACAGCCTTGGTTTTGTGAGCTTATGAATATTTGTTATTTCTCTTATTATCTTATTACATCCGGTGTGTGCTTAGCTATTTATTTTAAAAACAGAGCCGAATCTTATGAAAGTATATTTATTGTCATCTGTTCCTTTTACCTGTATTACATCGTGTTCGCATTAATTCCAGTAGTAGGTCCACAATTTTTTTTCGGTTACTCAGATGTAGAACCTCCCTATCTTTTTGGAAAAATAATGCATTACATTTTAATCAACGCCGAAGAGCCTACAGGAGCGTTTCCAAGCTCGCACGTAGGCGTTTCATTGATTTTAAGTTACGTGGCATTTAAGCATCAAAAATTGGTGTTTTATGTAAGTTTACCTTTTGTGATTGGCATTTGCTTTGCCACGGTTTATTTAAAAGCTCATTATTTAGTAGATGTTATTGGGGCTTTTATTAGTGTTCCTGTTTTTATAGCCATTAGTGCGTATCTTTATCAAAAGCTATTCTCTTTATCGCCAAACAACACATATAAATAATCTTGTTAAACATCAGTAAAATAGTTATTGCATTTTTTTGCTTCTTTTTTATATCGTATATATTTATACTTTCTCCTGTTTTACTTTGGGCACAAAGTGACATTAAATCCGAAGTGCATCAAAAAATTACTACAAATGCCTTTGACTCTGATTTTACATTCTTGTTTTTTAATGAGGCTGAATTTAAGTCTATAACATGGGTAGACGAAAGCGAACTACTTGTAAATGGCGTTTTATACGATGTCGTTCATGTTGATGAAAAAGAAAACGGAGACCGTATTATTAAAGTATTTGCCGATAAAAAAGAAAAGAAAATTATTAATGTACTAGTTGATAGTTCCAATCAAAATTCTTCTGCAAAAAAATGTATGCATTTTTTGTTTCAACTTTTTTCACAATATTGCTCACCAAATGAAGTGCTTAATACATTTAACAATTTCAAAATCATTCATAATAATTTTGATTATTTAAATCATTATTCTTTTATACATTCCTCACAAGTATCCAAGCCACCTAAATTGGCTTAGTTCGAGTCGGCAAGAAAACTCCAATTTCATCGTTATACTCGCCTTAAAAATGGTCATTTGCGAAAAGCAAACTCCCCTTGTTTAAGCCTTCTCGAGCATCGAACTTGGAGTTTTCTTATCCGGCACAGTGTTTTCTTGCAAGCACCAGTTAGTTCCAATATGCTTGTTCTTTTTCATCTTACGCCTGAGGCGTGACTAAAAAATCGTTCCATACCATTGCCTATGCAAATATTTTTATAAATCAACTTTATAAAAAACAGTCATGCTCCAATAAGCCCAAATGCAAATGAAGATTGAATGACGTATTCTTAATCCTAATTAAAAAAAATAAAAATTACAAAATGAAAAAAATAGTCATCCTATTATTAGTATCCCTTATAAGTTCGTTAAACGCTCAAAACGAATTGACGGGAAAAATAACGGATCAAAAAAATAACGCAGCGCTTGTTGGTGTTACTGTATATATTCCTGATTTAAAATTAGGTGCAACCACTGATGTGGACGGAAAATACTCCATAAAAAATATTCCTCATGGAACTTTTCTCGCTGTAGCAAGCTTTATTGGCTATGCTTCGCAAACAAAGGAGGTAACTCTTAAGGAATTAGCTACTATTGATTTTGTATTAGACGAATCGGGTAACTCCTTAAGCGAAGTAGTTGTTACCGGTGCTTCATCAGCAACCGAACTACGCAACAATCCTATTCCAGTAAACATCATCAATCAAAAAGACTTGATTCAAAACAGTGCAACAAACATCATTGATGCAATTGCCATTTCTCCCGGTGTATCGCAAATAACTGTTGGTCCAAATATTTCTAAACCTGTCATTCGCGGTTTAGGGTACAATCGTGTCGTTACCATAAATGATGGTGTTCGTCAGGAAGGTCAACAATGGTTTGATGAATTCGGAATTGAGATTGACGAGTATTCTGTAAATAAAGTAGAAATTTTAAAAGGGCCTGCAAGCTTAAGTTATGGTTCTGATGCCATGGCTGGTGTAATTAATATGCTGGCTGCCCCTCCTTTACCAGAAGGACAAATCAGAGGAAAGGTATTAGCGAATTATCAAACTAACAATGGACTATTTGCCGAATCATTTAATTTAGCTGGAAATCATAAAGGGTTTATTTGGGATGTACGTTATACGAATAAAATGGCTCATGATTATCAAAATAAATATGATGGCTATGTAGCTAATTCAGCGTATTCAGAAAGCAATGCAAAAGCATTATTAGGTATTAATAGAAAATGGGGATACTCTCATCTAACACTTTCTTCATTCGATTTAAAAATGGGCATTATTGAAGGTGCGAGAGATAGAGCAACTGGTAAATTTTTACAACACTTTCCTGTTGCTGGTCCTGGTGATAGTTTAGGGATTACACCAGAAAACAGCTACAAAAAATATAACAACTTCCCTGTTATTCATCAGCACATTCGCCATTACAAAGCCGTGTTAGATAATAGTTTTGCGTTGGGTAACGGACGATTAAATTTTCGTTTAGGCTTTCAACAAAACATGAGACAGGAAGCAAATGATTTAACGCAAGGTGACACGTATAATAATTATTTCTTTTTAAGAACCCTCAATTATGATTTACGTTATATTCTTCCTGAAAAAAATCACTTCGAAATGTCTGTAGGAGTAAACGGTATGAAACAAAATTCGCAAAACTTAGGAACTG
>JAYVDU010000560.1:0-9115 GCA_043749245.1 Bacteroidota bacterium
TAGAACGCCTAAGGATAAAAAGAATATATTAACGATTACCATCACTATACTAAACCAAAAGATGTTTTTTTGCGCTTCGCCTAAGGATTTACAACTTAAATTTTTCTGCATCATATTTTGATCCAAACCTGTCATCGCAACAGCTATAAATATCCCACCAATAAATTCCTTAAAAAAGAAGTTGGATTTTTTCCAATCCCAAAAAAAGGTTTGCGAATACTCTGATGACATCACATTAGAAATCGCTTTTCCAAAACCAATATCCATTTTATGAATAATGACAGCAATAGATAAAACCACGCCAAGCACCAAGAATAAAGACTGGAACGTATCCGTCCATACCAATGTTTTGATTCCTCCTTTGTATGTATATAATAACATCAAGGCCAAAATAACAGAAACACTAAACCAAAACGGAATATGAATATTGGTTAACCGATCAAACACAAAAAATTGTATAACTCCAGCTGCTAAATATAAACGCCCTGAAGCCCCTAAAATGCGGGATAATATAAAAAAGAAGGCGCCTGTTTTTTGAGTGTGTTTTCCAAAACGTGTTTCTAAATACGTATAGATAGAAATCAAATTCATTTTATAATAAATGGGTAATAATATTTTTGAGATAATAAAATAACCCACAAAATATCCCATTACTAATTGTAAATAGGAGAAGTGTCCTGCGCCTACTTTGCCCGGAACAGATATATAAGTAACACCACTTAACGAATCGCCAATCATACCAAACGCTACGGCATACCAGGGTGATGCTTTATTTCCTAAAAAATAACTATCTGCTGTAGTATTTCTGGATGTTAAATATGCGATAAGCATTAATCCTCCAAAATAAAGACCTATGCAAGAAATAATTAAAAGTGGCGACATATAATTTAAAATTAGACATAAACTATATCAAAAACTTAACAAAAAAATGTAATTATAAAAACAATAACGTTAATATCTTTAGGACTTAAAAAAACTAAAAAATTAAGTTTACATTCTCAATTAAACACTATCTTGTAGCCATAATTATATGGAAAACATTATTACTAAAATACCTCGAGAAGCAATACTTAACGAGTTAAATAAAAACACTTACGTTCGTAAAGTGAATAATGGCGATAATGAAATATACATCATCACACATCATAATTCACCCCACACGATGCAGGAAATAGGTCGTTTGCGCGAAGTAACTTTTAGGCATGCAGGCGGAGGTACAGGTAAATCGATAGACTTAGATGAATTTGATACATCAGAACATCCCTATCAACAATTATTAGTTTGGAATAAACACGATCAAGAAATAGTTGGGGCTTACCGTTTTATTTTATGTAAAGATGCCGAGTATCACAATGGGAAAGTGAATTTAGCAACCACTGAATTATTTGATTTCTCGAATGAATTTTATAAAGAATATTTGCCTTACACAATTGAATTGGGCCGTTCTTTTATTCAACCACAATATCAACCGTCAGAACAAAACCGAAGAGGTTTGTTTAGCCTAGATAATTTATGGGATGGTTTAGGGGCAATTATTGTAGATAACCCTGAAATGAAATACTACTACGGCAAGGTAACCATGTACACCGACTTTAATATAGAAGCGCGTGATTACATTTTGTCTTTCATGAGATTTTATTTTCAAGACCATAAAAAATTAGTTACTCCAATTCATGGTATTGATATTAAAACGGATGTCACCGAATTTTTAAAACAATTAGAAGGTAAAACATACAAAGAAGGTCATGCTATTTTAGGTAAAATCGTAAGGTCTCTTGACGAAAATATTCCTCCATTGATTAATGCATACATGAACTTATCAAGCACAATGATGTCGTTCGGAACCGCTATTAATCCTACATTTGGTGGAGTTGAAGAAACAGGTATCTTAATTCCAATTGCTGATATTTATCCAAGTAAAATGGATAGACATGTAAACACTTACATTAAAGAATTAGAAGAAAGAAAAGATTCAATAGACTAAAGTGACTGAAGAGACTAAAAGAGACAAAAGTGTTTAACATTTCGGATTAATAGTTAAATAATCTTAGGCAAATACTAAAAAAAACATATTTAAGCTTACCAATCAGTGTCATCTGCGTTCTATAAATCTAAAAAATGAAAACAAAAAACATAAGCGCTAAATTTTTAAAAAGCAGTTCCGATAATAGAGGTTGCCCACCACCAGATAAACCAGAGTATGCCTTTATTGGCCGAAGTAATGTTGGTAAATCGTCGCTCATAAACATGCTTTGCAATCAAAAAGATTTAGCAAAAACATCTTCCAAGCCAGGGAAAACTCAACTGATTAATCACTTTATTGTTGATAATAAATGGTACCTGGTGGATTTACCCGGTTATGGCTACGCCAAAACCAGTAAAACAAACTTAGATAAGTTTGAAGCATTGATTAGTAATTATATTACCAAACGCAAAAATTTAATTTGTTTATTTATTTTAATTGATAGTCGTTTAGAACTTCAAAAAATAGACGGAGAGTTTATGGATTGGTGTACCCAGCATGAAATTCCTTTTTGTTTAGCATTTACTAAAACAGATAAGTTGGGTAAAAATCAATGGGCTAGTAATTTCGCTAAATACAAAAAACGCTTAATGGATTATTGGGGCGAATTGCCTGTGATGATTGCGACCAGTGCTGAAAAAAAACAAGGCAAGGACGAAATATTAAACTACATTGAAGATAATATGCAATATTTTATTCCGCCTCCAAAAGGCGCAAAAACAGAACCTGAAGAAGAAGATGAATATGAAGATAGTATCTGATTGGCAACGCCTGCAAGATAAATTTAAAGAACGTTTTGACTCAGAAATGGAGCATGATGCTATTTTATTTATGATTGGTTTACAAGAGTTAGATAAGCCTTATCGAGCCTATAAAAAAGACGAAAAATTAGAAGTAATGCACATTGGCGTTTGTACGGTGATGCAACCCTATGGTTTTTATGACTATAAAGGTCGTGATGAAGATGGTTGGCCACACTGGGAAATTAAAGAACAGTTACCACACCTAGATGCTAAACAACAAAACAGATTAATGAATGATGCTATCGTCGATTATTTTAAAAAGACTGGATTTATTGATTAATAATAGTAATTGCATCTCATAAATATTTTAATACATTTATCTCATTAAATTAAAACAAACACACATGAATAAAACCTTTTTAGTATCAGCTATTTATTTGGCAACAGCAACCATACAAGCTCAAGTAAACAAAACACCTACCACTCAAACTACTACAAAAACAGCTACTGCCACTTCAGCTAAATTAGTTGAAACTATTACTAAGGTTGGTAAAGAAGTCATTATTCCTTACAAAAAATATATCTTATCCAATGGCCTAACAATCATCGTTCACGAAGATCATTCAGATCCCATCGCTTATGTAGATGTCACTTACCATGTTGGTTCTAATCGCGAACAACAAGGGCGTTCAGGCTTTGCACATTTTTTCGAACACATGATGTTTCAGGGTTCTAAAAATGTAGCCGACGAACAACATTTTAAAATTATTACCGAAGCTGGCGGAACGCTTAATGGCTCTACAAATTCAGACAGAACAAATTATTTTGAAACTGTACCTTCCAATCAACTCGAAAAAATGTTATGGTTAGAAGCCGATCGCATGGGTTTTTTATTAGATTCTGTCACTCAAAAAAAGTTTGAAGTACAACGCGCAACGGTAAAAAATGAGCGTGGGCAAAATTATGATAATCGCCCTTATGGTTTAATAGGCGAAAAAACAGGTGAAGCCTTATTTCCTAAAGCTCACCCCTACTCTTGGACAACCATCGGTTACATTGAAGATTTAAATAGAGTTGATGTTAACGACTTAAAACGTTTTTATATGCGCTGGTATGGTCCTAACAATGCAGTTCTAACAGTTTCTGGAGATGTTAATACAGCTAACGTTGTCAAATTAGCAGAAAAATATTTTGGTTCTATTCCTCGTGGACCTGAAGTTAAAAATATGACCAAGCAACCTGCCAATTTAACAGAAACAAAATACATTTCTTATGAAGACAATGTTAAATTCCCTTTATTCAAAATAACGTATGCTTCTATACCTATGATGGATAAAGACGAACCTGCACTTGATGTATTGGGAGCAATATTATCTGATTCTAAAAGTTCGCCTTTATACAATGCATTTATTAAATCTCAAAAAGCGGTGTCTGCAAACGCCTATAACTACACTCGTGAATTGGCAGGGCAATTCGAAATTCAAGTCCGCGCTAATGCAGGTACAAAATTAAGTGATATTGAAACTCTGTTAAATCAAACGCTAGTCGACTGGGAAAAGACAGGCGCTACCGATGATGATATAAAAAAATACAAAGCTTCTTATCAAAGTAGTTTATATAATAACATAGCAACTGTTCAAGGGAAAGGTGCTCAGTTGGCGGCTTATCAAACACATGCTGGTAATGCTAATTATTTAAAAACTGAAATAGCTGCTAATTTAAAAGTAACTAAGGAAGACGTGATGCGCGTTTATAACACTTATATCAAAGGAAAACCAGCAGTAGTATTAAGTTGTGTACCGAAAGGTAAAACAGATTTAATTGCTAAGGCTGATACTTGGAAAATGTACGATCGAACTATTGAAGCAGAAAGTGCTGAGTATAAAAATTTAACTTATATTGAACCTCAAGATGTTTTTGCTAGAAAAAACATGCCCGGCGCTCAACCTGCTAAATTAGTACCATTACCAACTTACTGGACTTCTAATTATACAAATGGCATCAAAGCTATTGGCATTAATTCAACTGATATTCCTAAAGTAAACATTCAATTTAGTATGCCCATAGGTCATCGCTTCGAACCGTTTGACAAATCTGGATTAGCAGTCTTATTAACCGCTTTAATGGAAGAATCTACGCAAAAGCATAGCGCTGAAGAAATAGGCGCTCAGTTAGAACGTTTAGGAAGTAGTATTGCCTTTTCGGCTAATGATAATGAAATCGTAATGACCATCACATGTTTAAAACAAACGTTAGACTCTACACTAAAAATAGCAGAGGAAATGTTATTGATGCCAAAATTTGATAGTGAAGATTTCAACTTGGTAAAAAAAGAACAATTAGATGGCATTACTAATCAATTAACACAAGCTACAGCGATAGCTAATAACGTATATGCTAAATTATTATATGGCAACGGATTAAATTTATCATTACCTGCTAGTGGAAATAAAGAAAGTGTAAGTGCCATTACGTTAGATGATGTGAAAAATTATTACAAGAATTTTTCTGGGTTCAATGGCATATTAGCAGTAAGTGGTGATATAGATCAAACTTCTATTATTAAAAAAATGGGATTCTTAAATAAGCTACAATCAGCCAACACCATGCCTTTGGCTAAATACCGTTTACCTGAAATAGACAAAACGCGTATTTATTTTGTAGATAAAAAAGGTGCTCCTCAATCAGAAATTAGAGTAGGACAATTATCATTAGCCTATGATGCTACTGAAGATTTTTTTAAATCAACAATCATGAATTATTCATTTGCAGGAGCTTTTAATAGTCGAATTAATTATTTGTTACGTGAAGTAAAAGGATATACGTATGGCGCGCGTGGCGGGTTTTATGGCGGTAAATTTGTAGCGCCTTATACTATTAGCACAGGCGTTAGAGCAAACTCTACAGACAGTACAATTATGGATATTACCGCTGAGTTAAAAAAATATATTGCTTCTGGAATTACAGCCGAAGAGCTAGAATTTACTCGTAACGCCATGGTTCAGGCAGATGCTTTAAAATACGAATCACCGCTACAAAAATTAGCTTTTGTAAAACGTTTATTAGATTTTAATTTAGATAAATCTTATGTAGCTAAACAAGCAGAAATTATTAAAACAATAAGTAAACCTGAAATTGATAACTTAGCATCAAAAAATTTACCTTTCAATAAAATGATTATTTTAATTGTAGGTGATAAAGCCTCTAATTTTGATAAACTATCTAAATTGGGTTATGAGATGGTAGAGTTAGATATAAACGGAAATAAGGTTAATTAATCAGTTAGAGAATTTTTGACATGGAAAATTAGAGAGTTGTTGAGGTCGAAAAAAATCGAATTTCATACTATCAACAACTCGATTAATTCCTAAATCAATATTTCAATAACTCTCGAACTCAATAAATCAATAACTGAATATGAATATAGGTATAGTTTGTTACCCAACTTTTGGTGGTAGTGGCGTAGTTGCAACAGAATTAGGTATAGCCTTAGCGAGTAAAGGACATAAAGTACATTTTATTACCTACTCCCAACCATTCAGATTAAACCAATTTAATGATAATATTTTTTATCATGAAGTAAGCGTTAATGATTATCCGTTGTTTGAATATCAACCTTATGAAAGCGTTTTAGCCAGTAAAATTGTAGATGTTGCTATTTACGAACGTTTAGATATTTTACATGTTCATTATGCCATTCCTCATGCGTCTGTCGCTTATTTGGCACAACAAATTTTAAAATCAAAAAAAATACATTTACCTTACATTACTACCTTACATGGTACTGATATTACGTTGGTTGGACAAGATCCATCTTTTGAACCTGTAATTTTTTTCTCACTTAATAACAGTAATGCTATTACATCTGTTTCCGAAAATTTACGAAAGGACACCCTTAAAACGTTTAAGATTGCCAATGATGTCAAAGTCATTCCAAATTTCATCAGACTGAGCGATTATCAAGGTAATTTAGGTACATGTCATCGTAAAAACTTTGCCAAGGATACTGAAAAAATATTAGTTCATGTTTCTAATTTTCGTAAAGTAAAACGAGTTGAAGATGTATTACGCGTTTTTGATATAGTTAGAAAAACCATTCCAAGTAAATTAATATTAGTAGGTGATGGCCCAGAACGGCCTGCTATTGATAAACTTTGCCGCGAATTAGATACCTGTAACGATATTATATCAGTTGGAAAAATTGCTAATCCTAAAGAGATATTAGCTGTCGGAGATGTTTTTATTTTACCCTCCGAAACAGAGAGTTTTGGTTTAGCCGCTTTAGAAGCTATGGCTATGAAAGTACCTGTTATATCTACAAATACGGGGGGTATTCCTGAGTTAAACATTCACGGAAAAACAGGTTATATGAGTAATGTAGGCGATTATCAAGATATGGCTAAAAACACCATTACTTTATTATCTAACGACAAATTATTTCAGCAATTTAAAATAAATGCTTATGAACAAGCTAAGAAGTTTGATATTGATATCGTATTACCGATGTATGAGAAATTATACGAAACTGTAATTACTAAAACACACAAGTAGTTAAATTCATTAAGCTTTTTTAAACAAAATTACCTTAGATTCTTGACGTTTGAACAAACGAGCAATATTCTTCTTATGTGTAATAACAAGCAATACAGCAACTAACACTGAATAAATCATCAATGTTTCATTTTGATTTTTAAGAAATAAATTTAAAAATAATGGATAACTTATTCCAGCTAGTATGGATGATAAAGAAACATATCGAGTTAAAAATAATATAGTTAAAAATACCGTCAATACTAGTAAGCTTGTAAGGGGCGTTAAACATACGACTACCCCTAGTATAGTCGCTACACCTTTTCCTCCTCTAAAGCCAGCAAAAATAGGGAATACGTGCCCTACCAAGGCTGCAATTCCTAATCCTAGCTCCATATTAACAAAAGGATTAGAATCGAATTTAAATGGTGTTAAATAAACTAATGAAACTGTAAAAGTCCCTTTTAAAATATCGAATACTAATACTGGAATTCCCGCTTTTTTCCCTAATACTCTGAAAGTATTGGTAGCACCAGAATTTCCGCTACCAAATTCACGTACATCAATACCATAATATCGCATGCCCCACCATACAGCTGTTGGTATAGAACCTAATAAATATGCGCCTAAAAGAAGGCTAATAATCATAATTGTTTCCAATAACTTAATGTTTTAGTTACACAAATATAACTTGTTTTTCGAAAAAAAATAGTCGAAACACAACATCGCTACTTTTTTTTTAAACAAAAGTTTGTTTGCATTCTATTTATAAAGTTTTTCTTTGATACTAAACGCATTTAATGTTTACGACTTATGCACTATGATAACTTCTTAATGTGTCTCAAAAATAGTTCAGCTGTTAAATAGAGTTTCCTCAGTAACTAAAAAATCGAGTAATATCAATACTTTAAAGGAGTTTTCTGTAAATCATCTGCAAGGTAAATAGTCAAAAAACGTCAGTAAAACCGTTATATTACTCTGCATTAAAATTATATTTTCTACGCCTGCCGAAGTACAGCATACGTTGGTAAAAGTGCCGTAGGCTTTGCTAAATCGTTGTGAAACCCTAATTTTTCCAGCGTTGTTGGAGCGCTGTATGTGTAAGGAAAAACGGATTTGGTGATTTAGCTTGTCACGCCTCGGCTTGATTGCTTCTTTTTGATCAAGCAAAAAGAAGATTAAAAAGTGGGTTGAGTTTATGAGCAGTTTCTATTTGCTAAATGAATAGGAGTGGTGCAGAATTTTAATACTATACTTTATTTGAAAACAAAAAAGGCTACAGAATTATCTGTGGCTTTAAGAATTTAAAAACAATTACATTATTGAATAATTATTTTTTTCGTTGTTGAATGTCTACCTTCAACAACCGTTATAAAATAAACACCATTGCTTAAATTACCCGTATTTATACTTGTTTTAGAAGATTCAATTTTTTGAGTATAAATTGTTTGTCCTAAAGTATTTGTAATTTGAATAGCGGTGTTTTCATTATTTAAAGCATTAAGTTCTACATGTATTACCGAAGATGCATAATATGGAAAACATGTAACCCTTTTAAAGAATTGTGTAAGACATAAAACTGGTTAATTTGTCAGCTTTGTCTCGATTTATAAACCATTTAAAAATATAAAAAAATGTCAGCTACAACAACTCCATCAAAAACAGAAGTGAAAAAAGTAACTCCTGAAGAAAACAAAAAAAACGTTGAGAATCACAAAAAAATTGCGACTCATTTTGAATCAGCAGCGAAGTTCCACATTGAAGCGGCGAATCATCATGAAAAAGAAAATCATGAAAAAGCGGCTCAAAGTACAATCAA
>JAYVDU010000561.1:0-2727 GCA_043749245.1 Bacteroidota bacterium
AGTTTTAAAGAGTATGTCCTGATTAACCAAAATAAATGTTCCGTTGAAACCCGATACAGAATTGAACCAGATACTTGGCGCGAAAAACGCTACACCGAACTAACGGATAGCGTTGTTTTAAATTCAGTGGGTTGTAGTATTGCGGTGGATATGATTTATAGAAAGATTGTGTTGAAATAGCTAATTAAGTAAAAATTGGATGAATGTGGAATGATTGTACTAATTTTTATGTGAATTTTGTCAAATTTATTAAATATAATTGATTATTCTCTATAAGTGTCTTAATTTCACAAAGCTTTGAAATTTTAAATTAAAAAACTTTATGGCTTTGATTATTAAGATAAAAGGACAAGCGGACACAGATGAATATAAGGCAGCTCTATCTTTAAAGGAGCTTTTTCAGAATTCTATCCAAAAAGATCAATATACGGGTGAAGAAATAGATGGGGAGATAATAATAGTATCTAATGTTACACTATTTGGACAAGAAGTGAAGGATATTGATATAGTAGTATTTGCAAATTTTGGTACGGGTTTTAAAAGAAGATTAAAATTTAGACCCAAAGGGGAAAATGATTATACTACAAAAAATATTTATTTTACAAATTTTTGCTTTACTGTTGAGTTAAAAAAGCATAATATTAATGATATTAATATTGGGGCTATGAATAACATAATTGTCAATTACAATGGAAAAAAGCACGATGTTACATTTCAAAGTGAGAAACAAAAGTATTCATTAATTAGATACTTGAAAAATATAGAAGAAATTAAAAAAGACGTATTTGTATCTAATTTCATCTGGCTAAAAAATCTAACTTCTAAGGAAGTCCTGAACTTAACAAAAAATAGAGAACATAACATTCTACCCAACAAATTCAGTTTGGAATGGATATTAATGTTGCTAGTTTCTCAAGGAAAACCATTCGAACATACTAAAAATCCGAATCCTTATTGGAGTTTTCAATCTTGGAAAAAAGAAGAAATTGAATTTAATAAATTTGAAAACGCCTTAGATTTATTTGAAAAAGTTAGGAAAAATGTAGGTAATATTTCAAGATCTCATTTTGAACGAATGTCAAAAAAAATTTTGAAAGACCAAAAATTTGCTGAGGCTATATTAGACTCATCAGACAAAGGTGGTAAATTTGTAATTATACAAGGTAAAGCTGGAACTGGTAAAACTGTAAAACTTTTAAATATTGCATGTGATCTATGTCTTAATTATGGATATCGTTGCTTAATTTTGACTTATAATTTCACTTTAGTAGCTGATATAAGAAGGACTTTAACACTGGCACATATTCCAGATGGAGTTGGAAGGGAAAGTGTAAGAATTATGACTCTTTTTAAATTTTTCATTGATTTATTTGAAGGTTTTGGGATTTATGATAATGAAAATATTTTAGACGATTCAGATTTTTTTAAAAATTATCCAAAATATTGTGCAGAACTATTAGAATTTATTAAACAAAATAAAAAACCTAATCTTGAAATAGAGGAGATAATGAAGCAAAATCACCAGTTAATAAATTGGGATTTTATTATGATTGATGAAGCTCAGGATTGGTTGAAAGAAGAAGTAGATATTTTATATTTAATCTTCGGACCTTCAAAAATTGTAGTTTCTCAGGCACCAGACCAAAAAATTAGAGCTTCAAACGACCCTAGATGGGTAAAACCTCAATGGCGTATAAATAGGGATTTTGTTCAGACAAATGAGAAAAAATCTTTCCGTCAAAAGGCTAATCTTGTGAGTTTTGTTAATCAATTTGCAGAAAAATTTAATTTAGCCTGGGAGTTAGAGCCTAACGAAGAATTTGTTGGTGGAAAGGTTATTATTACCTCCTTATACAATATGAAATTACATGAAAAATTATATTCAGATTGTCTAACCAATGGAAATAAAGCATATGAAATGCTTTTTCTGGTTGCTCCGTCGAAAATTATTAATGATGGTGAAAAAGAAATAAAATATAGATTAGATAAAAATGATCCTAATTCAGCTACTAAAACAAGTGTAATCAAACAAAAGCATTGCAGTCTCATAGATGATTTTAAAGGTAAAATTGATTTTTGGGATGGAACTAATAAAGAACTAAGAAGAGATTATCCTGTAAAGATAGATCAACACCGTCTAGTTCAATACGAAACTTGTAGAGGGCTTGAAGGTTGGACAGTAGTATGTATTGAAATCGATGAACTTGTTAAATATTTGTCTGATAAATACAAAGAAGAAGTCGATATCAATGAATTAGCGCTTGAATCTATTGAAGAAAAGAAAAATAGATACGTTTATATGTGGTCTCTAATTCCATTGACAAGAGCCATAGACACACTGGTTATAACAATAAAAAATAAAGAAAGCGAAATAGCCAAAAAGCTTTATAAAATTTACGAATTAAACCAAGATTTTATTGAATGGAATCTTTAATAAATAGAGAAACCAGAAGTAGAATTTCCAATATAAAATTGTAAATTTGCTGAGTAGATTAATTTAATAATGCGCTTCACAAATAAAACCTACTTCGACGAATACTTTTCTCTAATCGGCAATGAGATTCCAAAACTTGTTAGCGCGTTCAATTTCAGAGAGCGGAACGGTAATTTAGAATACCGCACGCAAGTTTCGGTGGTGTATTCATCAAATATTGAAGGCAATAGCATTGATTTAAATTCTTTCATGAATTTTAAATTATCGAACCAAAAACCTAAACCACTACGCGA
>JAYVDU010000562.1:0-9085 GCA_043749245.1 Bacteroidota bacterium
GCTTTAGATACAGGTACGGGAGGTGTTCATGGCCCATACGAATTTAGATTAATGCATTATGATGGATATCCTAATGCGACCTACACATCGGTATACTCCATTACCAAACCCTATTTTGCAGCGTTAAACCAACTAACGGATACCAGCTATACACATATTAATACAAATACAGTAGCTAATGCTCATACCTATAAAATTGAGTTTTATGCTAATGGGCAGTTTGTAGGTAACGGGCAACGTGCCTCTTCTATCTTTTTAAGCTTGGCTCCGGGTGGAAACCAAATGGGTTTATCATGGCAACAACAAGTACCTTGGACTAATTATAAATTTAGGGTATGGAGAAAAACGCCTTCCTCTTCTGTTTTTGTATTGAGAGACAGTACCACCACAACTAATTATACAGATGTTGGTTTAGTAAATGGTGCTTTGTATTGCTATAAAATAGAAGCTATCGGACAGTATTCGGATCCAACAATCATTAGACCACTTGTTAATTTTTCGCAAGAAGTATGCGCTAAACCAATAGATACAACGCCACCTTGTGCGCCTAAATTAGAAATCATTTCTGATTGTTTAATTCCGACCTTGATGTTGAAATGGACTAACCCTAATCACTCTTGTTGCAACGATGCCGTTAAATATTATTTGTATTCTGCGCCAACAGAAAATGATCCTTTGGTGTTTGTAGATTCCATCAACGTTATTACGGATACTATTTTAGCATTTGACAACTTAACGTCTATTGCTGGCTGCTACGCTATTACAGCCATAGATTCATTTAATAATGAAAGCTTACAAAGTGCGAAAATGTGCGTGGATAATTGCCCAGAATATGAACTCCCAAATGTCATTACAACAAATGGAGACGGCATCAATGATTTTTTTAAAGCCATCAAAAATAAATATGTAAAAGATATTGATTTAAAAGTTTATAATAGATGGGGAACGTTAGTTTACGAAACTACCGACCCAGCTTTTAATTGGGATGGCAAAGTAATACAGAGTAAATTATTAGCAACCGAAGGCACGTATTTTTACGTATGTGATGTTCACGAGATAAGGGTAGCGGGCATTATAACTAGAGGCATAAAAGGCTTTTTACAAATTTTCCATAAATAAATATGTCGAAAAGAACCACTGTTATATTTTCTGTTCTTGTTAGTTATATCGTATTGCAGTTTTTATGGTGGGAAGTTTTATTAGTAAGACAATCCAACGAAATTATTTCCGAAAAACAACACTTGGCTGCATTATCATCAACTAACGATGCGCTAATCAAGAGTGATATTGAGGCATTGGAGCACAAAAAAACCTTGCGCTTGTACATGACGGTAGGAGAAGGCACCGTGTTTTTATTGATTTTACTATTTGGAATTAATCAGGTTCGGAAATCTATTCGGAAAGAAAATGAATTGGCGACTCAACAAAATAATTTCATATTGAGCGTCTCGCACGAATTAAAAACACCCATCGCTTCTTCAAAATTACAATTACAAACCTTATTGAAACATGAATTAGATCGAGAAAAACAGATTCAATTGCTAAATAATGCTTTGAAAGAAACCGATCGTTTGCATAAATTAGTTGATAATGTGTTGCTTGTGACTCAAGTTGAAAACAAAAACAATTCATCTCACTTAACGCGCATTAATTTAAGCGAACTCATTGAATACACTGTTGAAAGGTATTTTGAGATGTATCTTGAAAATAAGTGGATTAAATTATTTATTGAACCATCCATTTTTATCAAAGGAGACAAAGATTTATTGCCCTCACTCATAATTAATTTAGTTGAAAATGCTATCAAATATTCTTACGAAACATTACAAGTAACTTTAACCTTAAAAATAGAAAACGATAAGGTGTTGTTTGAAGTTGCTGATAATGGCTGTGGCATCCCTGATTCTGAAAAACAAAAAATATTTGAAAAATTTTATAGAAGCGGCAACGAAGAAACCCGAAAAACAAAAGGTACTGGCATTGGTTTATTCATTGTTAAACAAATTTGTAATGCGCACCAAGCATCGATTAACGTTACTGATAATAAGCCTTCCGGAAGCGTCTTCCAAATCTCTTTTAATAGATCATCTAACTAATTTATGATATTTTCAAAAAAATTAATTACCAACCTTGTTTTTTCTGTTTATCTCATTAGTATTTTAGCGTCCTGTGATTCTGATAGTAAAAACAATTTATTAAAAAATAATACCTCAACCTTATCTTACGCCAAACGATTTACAATAACCAAAGAAGAAAATACTACTGTGTTGAAATTGCTCGGAAATAAAGGAGATTCGGCAGTAACAGCCACTTTTGTGTTATACTCAAAAAGCAAACCTGCGAATCATCAGGATGCCTATTTTATTAAAACACCTGTAAAGAATGTAGCTTGTATGAGTTCGATATACACAGCAATGCTCGCCAAGTTAGGCGAAGAAAAATCAATAATAGCAATTGACAACGTTGATTATTACAACAATATATTTATACAGCAAGCCGTTAGTGAGCATAAAATCACAGAACTATCAAAAGGTCCAAAGATGAACATTGAACAAACCATGGCTCTTAATCCTGATTTAATTTTAACTTACGGCATGGGAAATCCCTCTTTGGATATCGATAAAAAATTAGTACAAGCCAATATCCCCATTGCTATTAGTCTTGATCACTTAGAAGAAACGCCCTTAGCTCGTGCCGAATGGATTAAGTTTTTTGCGTGTTTTTTTAATAAAGAACACTTAGCGGATTCGTTATTTGCAATCACTGAAAAAAAATATCTCGACTTAAAAAAACTAACCGAGCATCAAACCGTTAGACCCACAGTATTAACTGAAATAAAATATGGAGATACGTGGTATGTGCCAGGCGGAAACAGCTATGTGGCGAATCTTTTGGCAGATGCGGGCGCTTCGTATTTTTGGAGTCATGAAAAACAAACTGGCAGCATTCCTTTATCTTTTGAAACTGTTTACACAAAAGCAAAAGACTGTGATTTCTGGATTAATTTATATCAAGTAAATACTAAAAAAGAATTATTAAGTTACGATGAACGCTATAGTTTATTTAATGCCTTCAAAAAAAATAAATTATATAACAATAATAAAATACAAAACAGTAAAGGATATAGTAACTACTGGGAAGCTGGTATTACCAATCCAGATGAGGTATTGAAAGATTTAATTTTCATTATTTCTCCCACACTTCTTCCAAATTATACATTAATGTATTACAAACAAATTGAGTAATTTTAGAACTTGACTTCATCTAAATTTATACTCACCACTCTTTATTTAACACTGATATTAGTCGGTTTATTTATTTGTGATATTTGTTTTGGTAGCGTCAATTTATTTTCGATAAATTCTTCAAGCCCTTTGTTTTCAACTATCTTGTTTGATATCCGTTTACCTAAAACACTCACTTGCCTTATAGCTGGTTCGGGATTAGCATTATGCGGGCTATTAATGCAAAGTTTATTTAGAAACCCCTTGGCGGGGCCTTATGTATTGGGAGTAAGCAGTGGCGCCAGTTTATTTGTTGCTATAGCTACAATGCTTTTATCTTCTATACATATTTCCGAATTTTTTTTATTTGGAAAATCAGTCATTACATTGTTTTCAATTACGGGAGCTTTCGGCGTTACCTTTATCATCTTACTGGTATCTAAAAAAAGCAGAAGCAACGTTACTGTTTTATTAGTTGGTTTAATGTTAGCGCAAATATTAGGAGCCATACAAGGATTGATAGAGTTTTTAAGTTCAGCAGATAGCCTGAAAACATTCATTATATGGGGTATGGGAAGCGTTGGTAACACTACTCTTTCCGACTTACTATTTATTTTTCCTATTTTTTTAGCGATGATTTGTTGTGCGTTTTATTTAATAAAACCATTAAATGCTATTTTATTAAACGAACAGTACGCCCAAAATTTAGGTGTCAACACAAACAGATTACGCCTTCAAGTTATAATTATTACTGCTGTTTTAGTAGGCGTTATTACTGCTTTTTGTGGGCCAATAGCCTTTGTTGGAATTTCTGTTCCAATTGCTTCGCGCTTATTTTTTAAAAGCGCCCATCATTTACATCAAATTACGTTTTGCTTGTTATTAGGCGCCTCTACACTGTTATTTGCAGACGTGATGTGTCAATTAGTAAGTTCTCAGTTTATGTTGCCAATCAATACCGTTACAACATTAATTGGTTCGCCGGTGGTTATTTATTTATTATTCAAATCTAAATTAAGTATAGGATAGTATGATTGGATCTTTTATAAAAACAATGGAATTATTTTTATATTTTATTTTCTTTTGCTTAACCAAAAGAAACAGGGGAAATAAGCAGTGCTTATTTGAGCCAGCAAGTGAGTGGCATCAAGGACGAACGCTATATTTTGTTTTTATGCGCTCCAAAAGCCTACACACTAATTGCTATAAAAACAAAATTTCGCTCCGTTCGTCCACGCCTACCGCACAATTACCAAAATGTATGTTAGTTTGTGAAAATCAAATCAATCAAAATTATTCAAGGATAAAATGATACAACTTAAACATTTAGAAATTGGATATCACGCGAAGTCTAAACATAATAGCGTATTTAAAAACATTAACCTCAGCTTTGAAACTGGCGATTTGGTAGGATTAATAGGCAATAACGGCGTAGGGAAATCTACGTTGTTAAAAACCATCACAGGAAATTTAGCGCCTTTACATGGCGAGATTATACTCAATGGCAAACAAATCCATCAATTTTCAACACAAGAATTAGCACAACATATTTCAATTGTTGTAACTGAAAAAATTGGAGGATTTAATTTAACCGCTTGGGATGTGGTAGCTACCGGAAGAACGCCTTATATTAATGTATTTGCAAAATTAACAGCATCCGATGAAGCCATTATAAACAGTAGCTTTGAACAGCTTAATATTAGTATTCTGAAACATAAACTCATAGAGGAATTGAGTGATGGGCAACGCCAAAAAGTAATGATTGCAAAATCGTTAGCGCAACAAACACCTATTATTATTTTAGATGAACCAACGGCATTTTTAGATTATAATTCAAGGCATCAACTATTTTTAATCCTCAAAAAATTATGCGAGGATCAACACAAATTAATTATTGTGTCGTCTCATGACTTGGATCTAATGAAACACCACGTCTCTAGAACCATTGAATTAACAGAGGATGGTGAGGTTAATATAAAAATATAACTAAATAATTATAAAAAAAATACAATTAGTTAGAGTCTGCTAAAAACTTACTCACTTTTGGTATTTTTATCTTAAGTAATTATATGCTCATACCAATTAATGTTTTAAATGATTCATTAAATTCGTTCGATTTTGTGAGTGAAGTTATACCCACCACTTCACTGTCCATTGCGTAATCTATTGTTTTAAAAAATTCATTATTAAATTCTTTTTATTTTATGCCTCACCATATCTTTTAAACAGGGTTAATTTCCCGCAGACCAAGATTTTATTGCATGCCCAAAAAACATTTATTTTTATAAATGAGGAGTTGTGTTAATGCTTGAATAATAAATGAAGCCAGGATTTAGAGTATACCTCCTGTTGTATTTATTCTAAAGAATCAATAAAAAATTCCACAAACTTTCATATTTTATTGAAAGTTTAAAAACAAGTTGTATATTTGTCTTAGAATTCAAGGTTATGAACTACGCAGAAGGAAAAGATAAATTTATACAAACTTGGGGAACCCTTGGAAGTAGTTGGGGAATAAGCCGCACGATGGCGCAAGTTCATGCTTTATTATTAATTAGTCCAGATGCATTAACCACTGAGGATGTGATGGAAGATTTAAAAATATCGCGTGGTAATGCTAATATGAACTTACGTGATTTGATGGATTGGGGCTTAATTTCAAAGCAATTGGTTGCAGGGGAGCGTAAAGAATATTTTATTGCCGAAAAAGATATTTGGAAAGTTGCTAAACAAATTATTAAAGAACGCCGTAAACGAGAAATAGAACCAGTGCTAACCGTGTTGGAAGATTTGAAAAAAGTGAAAGGCGAAAAAAAAGACAAATATCATAAAGCTTTTATTGAAGCAGTTTCAAACATTGAAGCTGTTGTTGAGAAAACAGATTTCGCTTTAGATAAAGCTGTGAAATTAGATGAGAACGCTTTTGTTGGAATGCTCTTTAAATTATTTAAGTAACAAATATCAAATAGCCACTTGGCTATTTTTTTAAAATAATATTTCAATAATTATTGAAAGTTTAATAACTTAAAAAGAACAACACATGAAAACAACAATCAAAACTAAGCAACTAACTACTTATGTATTACCGGCTATTTCCATTGGATTATTATTTGCCATTTTTCCAGTTTCATTTTCACTCCTTGGATATATTCAATTTTTCGTAGGATTATTTCAATTAGTAATAGCTTTATTTAAACTCATTTATATTTATTTAAAACATAAAACCGTTCCATTACCGCTTAAAAACTATTGGTTGGCTGTAGCTATTTATTTTTTAGTAATGGCATTAGGCGGACTTATTATAAATAGTCAAGTCACTGATTTTAATAAATTATTTTCAAGTATTGGGTTGTTTTATTTGGGCTTAGCTTGGGGTATTGCGATCTATCACTTTAAACGTATTTTATTTTTATAAAACCATGTTCCCTATTATTGCTTATAGCATTTACTTAATGTTTAGCCTACTAACAATTGTTGTTGTAGGTAAAATATTACATCGCAATGGAGAAACGTTTCTGTTTGCCGAATGCCCAGACAAACAACTCAGTCATAGTGCCAATAATTTTTTATACATCGGTTATTGCTTGGTAAATACAGGATTCGCATTTTATTTTTTAAACTCATCTAATCATATTGATACCGTCTCCGAAACCATTGAATTTATTGCCACTTCCGAAGGCATTGTTTTTTTGTCATTAGGAACAATGCATATTTTTAATATCATTTTTGTGCCACGAATCCTATCGTTCTTTTTATCTAAAAAATTAAATTAGTATTAACTTTTAAAACTTAGAAATCATGAATTATAATATCATCGCTTACAGCATTTACATCCCGATAACTATTGCATTAAGTATTTGGATTGCTAAAAACTTACATCAAAACACAAAAGCCTTTTTAATTGAACGATTTAAGAATAATGAGGCTTTAGCCATTTCAACAAACAACCTTATTCAAACAGGATTTTACTTAATTTCTTTTGGTTATTCGTTTATGAATATGAGTGTGCGCAGTAACGGACATTTCAATAATTTTCAACAATGGATATACGATCCGCTAGCTTCTGTGCAAGCCACCATAGAGGAATTAGCAATGAAACTTGGAGGATTTACCTTAATACTCGGTTTATTATTGTTTGCCAATTTTTTTATGATGCTACTGATACAAAAACCTAAAAAGCAACCGACTCAAATTCCCTTCAACATAAACGAAAAATAATTGTTTTATTAATAATGCGCTTAACTAATTTCTTAATTCTTTAAAAAATATAAATATGAAAAAACTCATTATAGCAGGTGGTACGGGCTTTTTAGGACAAGCACTCGTCGTACAATTCGAACATGAATATGACGAAATTGTTATTTTATCTCGTTCGGGAAATAAACAAGTGAATAAAATCAGGTATATACAATGGGATGCTAAATCCTTTGGTGCATGGAATGCTGAGTTAGAAGGTGCTGACGTCATTATTAATTTATCTGGCAAAAATATAAATTGTAGATACACTAAAAAAAACAAAGCCGAGATTTTAGCTTCCAGAATAGAATCAACTACCATTATTGGAGAAGCGATTTTAAAATGTACCAATCCTCCAAAAGCATGGATTAATGCGAGCGCAACGGGTATTTATCAATTTCAAGAAAACATATTTTCAACAGAAGTAAACACAAAAATTGGTACAGGATTTATGGCTGAGGTATGTGTTGCCTGGGAAAAAGCATTTACAAATTTTAAACTCCCAAAAACGCGCCAATTAATAATGCGCACATCAATGGTGTTAGGCCACGGTGGCGGTGCTTTTCCAGTCATGTCAAAACTGGCATCTTTGGGTTTAGGTGGCACTTTAGGAAAAGGAACACAACAAGTGAGTTGGATACATATTGCCGATTATTGTGCATTAATAAAATGGATGATTGATACCAATACGGCTTCTGGAGTGTATAATGGAGTTGCGCCAACACCCATTATTAATAAAGACATGATGCGTTTATTTCGCCAAAAAGCGCATATAAAAATTGGGATACCAGCTTATACCTGGATGCTCGAAATTGGCGCATTTTTTATAGGAACGGAAACAGAAATCATTTTAGATAGTACGTATGCTTACCCTGAAAAGGCTTTAAACGAAGGCTTCGCGTTTAAATATAAAACAATGCAAGCCTGTTTAGAGAATTTATAAATGAGCGTTTAAATAAAAAAATGCGTTCTTTTGTAAATTATTAATTAAATCATTTTTTAAAGATTAGATATATTTAATGGAAACCAAAGAATTATTAAATAAACAAAACGATAAAACAATATTTAAAATAGTATTGGCAGTAAGCATTTTAATATGCATCGTTGTTATTATTTTAAATCAAAAATTAATTCCTGTACCAGATACGTTCCCAAGATTTATTTATAAGTTGCCTTTGGTTAATGCCATGCTAAATGGGAGTTGTAGCCTGCTTTTAATCGCATCTTTATGGGCTATTAAAAATAAAAATATTCAATTACATAAAAAATTAAACTTAACCGCTTTTTTATTTTCAGCACTTTTTTTACTTTCGTATGTAACGGCACATTATTTTATACCAGATACTATTTACGGCGATGTCAATCATAATCACATACTTGATGCAGATGAATTAGCCAGTGTTTCAAGCATACGCCCTGTTTATATAGGAATATTGTTAAGTCATATTTTTTTAGCAGTGATTGTATTGCCTCTTATTTTATTGTCGTTTTATTACGGATTAAAAGATGATCGCGTAAAACATAAAAAATTAACGCGCTTTAGTTATCCTATATGGCTATATGTAACCATCACAGGAGTGGTTGTTTACGCCTTCATTGCGCCTTATTATAATTACTAGTCTAAA
>JAYVDU010000563.1:0-2707 GCA_043749245.1 Bacteroidota bacterium
CAAAAATAACCTAAAAACCTTACTTTCGCTACTTAAATAAATATGATGATTACAGCAGAAACTCCAGTTAAGTTTGATAGACGTAAACAAAAAGACGACACGCTATTACAACTCTATAAAAATATATTAATGCCTCGTATGATTGAGGAAAAAATGTTATTGTTGCTCCGTCAAGGACGTATTTCCAAGTGGTTTAGCGGTATAGGGCAAGAAGCCATTTCTGTTGGTGTTGCTACAGCTTTAAATCACGATGAATTTATTTTGCCGATGCATCGTAATTTAGGTGTATTCACTACACGTGGAATTCCCATGAATAGGCTGTTTTCACAGTTTCAAGGCAAACCAAGTGGGTTTACACAAGGTCGAGATAGAAGCTTTCATTTCGGTTCTCAAGAATACCATATTGTAGGTATGATTTCTCATCTTGGCCCTCAATTGGGCGTTGCTGATGGTATAGCCTTAGGTAATAAGTTACGAGATGAGAAAAAAGTAACCGTAGTATTTAGTGGGGATGGCGGCGCCAGTGAAGGTGATTTCCATGAAAGCATTAATACGGCTGCTGTATGGGATTTGCCTGTTATTTTTATTGTAGAAAATAATGGTTATGGTTTGTCAACACCAAGTAACGAACAATTTAAATGCAAATCCTTTGCCGATAAAGCGATTGGTTATGGTATAGAAGGTATTTCGATTGATGGAAATAACGTTTTAAAAGTTTATGAAACCATTAAAAATTTAGCGGAATCTATTCGTGAAAATCCACGCCCCGTTTTATTAGAGTGCGTCACTTTCAGGATGCGTGGGCATGAAGAAGCATCGGGCACTAAATATGTTCCTAAAGAATTATTTGATGTATGGGGAAGAAAAGATCCGGTTAATACATTCGAGAAATTTTTAGTAGACGAAGGTGTTTTAACAGAAGACATTATTGAAAAATTACGTGCCGATATTAAACACGATATTGAAGCAGGTTTAGAGCTAACTTTTGCAGAAACATTGCCACCACCTGACACTAAAAAGGAATTGGCAGAAATATATATGCCTTGCGTGATTGCAGATACATCTAATCAATCAGGATCAAAAACCACCAAACGTATGATTGACGCCATTTCTGACGGTATGCGTTTAGCCATGCGTAAGCATGATAATTTAGTATTGATGGGTCAAGATATTGCTGATTACGGTGGTGTATTTAAAATTACAGATGGCTTTGTAGAAGAGTTTGGCAAAGGTCGTGTGCGTAATACGCCTTTATGCGAGTCGGCTATTTTAGGAGCGGGATTTGGCTTATCTATCAATAAACACAAGGCAATGGTAGAAATGCAGTTTGCCGATTTTGTAACAGAAGGGATGACTCAAATTATCAATAATTTAGCAAAATCTCATTACCGTTGGGGACAAAATGCGGATGTGGTTGTGCGAATGCCTACAGGAGCAGGCGTTGCGGCTGGTCCATTCCATAGTCAAAGTAATGAAGCCTGGTTTTTTAAAACACCAGGATTAAAAATAGCGTATCCAGCTTTTCCAAGTGATGCAAAAGGCTTGTTAATAGCGTCTTTTGAAGACCCTAACCCTGTAATGTTTTTTGAACATAAAGGTTTATACCGTAGTATTGATGAAGAGATTTTAGATGAGTATTATACTATTCCATTTGGAAAAGCCCGTTTGGTAAAAGAAGGAACCGCTGTAACTATTGTTACGTATGGTCTTGGCGTACATTGGGCTATTGAGATACTAAATGCGCATCCCGAAATATCCGCTGATTTAATTGACTTAAGAACGTTGGCACCTTTGGATGTTGACGCCATTTTTACATCTGTTAAAAAAACAGGACGTGCGTTTATTTTACATGAAGATACTCTGACTGGTGGAATAGGAGGGGAGTTGAGTGCTTTAATAACGGAACATTGTTTTTCTTATTTAGATGCACCGGTTATGCGTGAAGGTAGCCTGGATACGCCAGTTCCCATGAATGCTGATTTAGAAATTAATTTTTTACCTAAAGCACGCTTTAAACAGAAATTGATGAAGTTGATTTCTTATTAGAAAAAATTATAAATATAAAAAGGATTAGATTTTTTTTATTATGCTGACATAGGAATTTCAAAAAAAATTATTAACTTTGATTAAATCTTAAAAATAAATTAATATGAAAAAAATCTTACTTACAGCGTCAGTAGTTATTGCTGGCTTATTCCAATCAAATGCACAATGTGTAATTGTTCCTTGTACTCCAGATCCAACGTCTGGTTATTGTGCAGTACCTTCCGCTAGTACTAATTTACCTACTGGTGTTATAGGTATGTCATATACTACCGATATTCAATTTAGCTTGGGAACTACTGCTCAAGGTGGTGCTGTAACAATTAATGGAGGTACTATTACGGCAACTTCTGGTTTACCTACAGGATTATCTACAGTATATAACCCAATTAGTGGTAAAATTGTTGGTGGTAGCAGTGCTTGTCTTAGAATTTCTGGTACTCCAACTGGTGCAACTGGAACTTATTCTTTTTCTGCAACATTTAGTGTTGCTATAACGGCAGGTGGTTTTCCAACTAGCCAAGTTATTACTGCAGTTTGGTATTTGCCAATTAGTGCAACGGCTACTGGAATTGCTCAATTAACTCAGCAACCTAATGTTATGGTAATGTCTCCAAATCCTGCAAAATCAGAATTAAACGTTACTACTGATTTTCATATTGCT
>JAYVDU010000564.1:0-9013 GCA_043749245.1 Bacteroidota bacterium
TGCCATCATCGGTATTAATTTAACCTCTGCATTTTATTTAACCAAAGCCGTTTGGAAAGGCATGAAAGAACGTCAATTCGGACGCATCATCAATATTGCATCAGCTCACGGCTTAGTAGCGTCTGAATTTAAAAGTGCTTACGTTGCCAGTAAACATGGCCTTGTAGGCTTTACTAAAACTATTGCCTTAGAAGGTGCTCCTTTTAATATCACAGCTAATGCTATTTGTCCGGGTTATGTAAAAACACCTTTAGTTGATAAACAAATAGCAGATCAAGCAAAAGTTCATAATATGAGCGAAGCTGATGTAATTAATAAAGTAATGCTCTTAAAACAAGCGGTGAAAGAATTTGTACCCGTTGAATTATTAGGGCAAATGGCTGTATTCTTAGCATCTGATAGCGCCACAACACTTACAGGCGCGGCACTTCCAATAGATGGTGGCTGGAATGCTCAATAATTTTTAAACTCTATATAAAAATACAAATTTTCAATTGAACAGAAGTCGGGATATTTTAATATGTTCTCGACTTTTTTCATTAGTATAAAATTAAAAAATCATCTTGGTCCTAATTCTATAATGGCTAAATCTTTTATTTGGTCTTTATCAATTACAAAACGTAAGGCTGTTTTAATTTGATGAAAGCCATGAGATCCGCATGCACCAGGGTTTAAATGCAATACCTCATATTGTTTTTGATACATTACTTTTAAAATATGCGAATGTCCGCAAATAAATATTTGTGGCTTTTCTGTATGTATAATATCTTTTACTTCTTTTGTGTAGTTAGTTGGTTGTCCACAAATATGCGTGATAAAAACTTTCATAGCTTCGCAAATAAAAATTAAATTTTTCGGAAATTCATTTCTTATATCTTGATTATCAATATTGCCATGAACGGCTTTTAAAGATTTTATTTTTTTAATTGCCTCTGTAACATCAGTGTTACCAATATCTCCCGCATGCCATACTTCATCCGCCGCTTCAATATGTTTTATTAATTTAGGGTCTAAATAACTATGTGTATCGGATATAAGAAGAATATTTGTCAATCGTTTTAGAGTATGTCGTTCAATAAAAATAGAAGTATCAGTAAGATAATTGGCCTGCTATAAAGATGCGCATTTTTTGATCTATTTCTCAAAAACAAAAAAAGCTATTGAATAAATCAATAGCTTTTTAAACATATAAAGTCGCTCATCATAGAAAAATGAAAAAATCGACGAAAATATTTCTTTTATGTATTAAATGCTCTATATTTATAAAAACAGCATTTATTACTAAAATAACGCTCTAAACAACTAGTCCTATGAAAATTCTCAGCATTCAAGCCCTTCGCGGTCCAAACATTTGGAGTGTCAATCGCAAAAAATTAATCCAAATGCGATTAGATTTAGAAGAAATGGAGCAGGCTCCAACAAATAAAGTCCATGGTTTCAGAGAACGTTTAGAAAAAATGTTTCCTACCATGATTGAACATCGTTGTTCGGAAGAAGTGCGTGGTGGTTTTTTTCAACGTATTGAAAGAGGAACATGGATGGGGCATGTGATAGAGCATATTGCTTTAGAAACGCAGTCTTTAGCTGGAATGGAAACAGGATTCGGAAGAACGCGCGAAACAAAAACTCCCGGAATCTATAATGTGGTATTTAGTTATATTGAAGAAAAAGTAGGAATTTTCGCTGCCGAAAGTGCGGTTAATATTGCTCAAGCATTAATTAATAATGTTGATTACGATTTACAAGCTGATTTAAAAAAGATGCGTGAAATCAGAGAAGAAGTTCGACTAGGGCCAAGCACTGGTAGCATTGTAGATGAAGCTGTAGCGCGTGATATTCCTTGGATTCGATTAGGTACTAACTCTTTAGTACAATTAGGATATGGTATTAATCAAATGCGTTTTCAGGCAACGATCACTTGTAAAACAAGTAACATTGCGGTTGATTTAGCCTGTAATAAAGAACAAACTAAAAAAATATTAAGTGATGCCTCTATCCCTGTTGCCAAAGGCGATATTTGCCTAGACGCTGAAGGCTTAGAATTAACGATTAGTCGCATTGGTTATCCTATCGTTTTAAAACCATTAGATGGGAATCATGGAAAAGGCGCATCTATCAATGTGAATTCGTGGGAAGATGCATTGGCCGGTTTAGAATTTGCTAAAAAATATAGTCGCCGAGTGATTGTAGAAAAATTTATTACGGGTCACGATTTCCGTATTTTAGTTATCGATAATAAAATGGTGGCAGCTGCGCAGCGTGTACCTGCCAATATTATTGGTGATGCGAAGCATAACGTTCATGAGCTCATCGATCTCACAAATACAGATCCTCGTCGTGGCTATGGTCACGAAAATGTATTAACAGAAATAACAGTTGATAGAGACACAACCGATTTATTAGCAAAAAAAGGCTACACGCTCGAAACCATTCCTGCTAAAGGTGAAGTTGTTTATTTAAAATCAACAGCTAACCTTAGTACTGGTGGCACTTCTATAGATATATCGGACATGATACATCCCGAAAATATTTTCTTAGCAGAACGTATTGCGCGTGTGATTGGCTTAGATGTATGTGGCATTGATATCATGGCAAAAAATTTAACGCAACCTTTAAAAGAAACTGGCGGCGTGGTTTTAGAAGTAAATGCAGCTCCTGGTTTCCGTATGCATTTAGCACCAAGCGAAGGCTTAGCAAGAAATGTAGCGGCTCCTGTTATCGATATGTTGTATCCTCCAGGAAAACCTAGCCGTATTCCAATCATTGCTATTACCGGAACAAATGGTAAAACAACAACTACGCGCTTGTTAGCCCATATTGTAAAAAACAATGGCTACAAAGTAGGATTTACAACCAGTGATGGTATTTATGTACAAAACCACATGCTCGAAAAGGGCGATACCACTGGGCCTATAAGTGCTGAGTTTATTTTGAAAGATCCTACTGTTGAGTTTGCGGTATTGGAAACTGCACGTGGCGGGATTTTACGATCTGGATTAGGCTTTAGCAGATGCGATATTGGTATTATTACGAATATACAAGAAGATCATTTGGGTATTAGCGACATTAATGATTTATATGATTTGGCTCGTGTGAAAAGTACAGTCGTTAAGAGTGTGAAAAAAGATGGTTGGGCAGTGCTTAACGCTGAAGACAAACATTGTGTAGAGATTTCGAAAGAGTTAAGTTGTAAAGTAGCTTTTTTTAGTATGAACGAACATTGCGATGTCATTGTGAATCATTGCAGAAAAGGCGGAATTGCAGCTATATACGAAAATGGATTTGTAACCATCAAAAAAGGCGATTGGAAAATGCGCGTTGATAAAGTAACACATGTTCCTTTAACCATGGGCGGTAAAGCTAAATTCATGATTGCAAACGTTCTTGCAGCTACATTAGCCAGTTATTTATGGGGTTTTAAAACAGAAGACATTAAATCCTCTTTAGAAACATTTATACCAAGTGCTGCACAAACTCCTGGACGTATGAATATTTTCACCTTTAAAAATTTTAAAGTCATGATTGATTTCGCACACAATCCTGCTGGTTATTTAGGTATAGAAGATTTTTTACAAAGTATTGATTCTGCTCATAAAATTGGCATCATTGCCGGCGTTGGCGATAGGCGTGATGAAGATATTAAAGAATGTGCTGCTATTGCTGCTCGTATGTTCAATCACATCATCATCCGACAAGAAAAACATTTGAGAGGAAGAACAGAAGAAGAAATTATTGAGTTGATTTTAGAAGGTATTAAATCTCAAAACAGAAATGTGACATACGAAATTGTTTCTAAAGAAAAAGATGCCATCAAACATGCTATAAGCATTGCCAAAGAAGGCACTTTCATAACTGCTTTAAGTGATGTGATCACAAATGCAATTGAAGTAGTTCAAGAACATTTAGATAAAGAAGTAGGTGTTTAATTAAAATTACAACAAATGAAAAAGGGCTTGAAACTATTTAGTTTCAAGCCCTTTTTTTGTAGCGAGAACGAGATTTGAACTCGTGACCTTCGGGTTATGAATCCGATGCTCTAACCAACTGAGCTACCTCGCCATATTTTATTCAAAACAAATTAGTTTTGAACTGGCACTCTAACCTTCCCGATAGCTATCGAGAGAGCTAACTCGCCATTTTGATAAAGAACTACCTTTAAAAATAAAACCCTCTGATAGCAAAGGGTTTTATTTGTGATCGTGTAGGGATTCGAACCCCAAACCTCCTCATCCGTAGTGAGGTGCTCTATCCAGTTGAGCTACACAACCAATCCAAAAAAATTGGAGTGCAAATATACTTATTTTACTTAAATTGCAAAACATTTTTTAATCATTTTTATGCAAGCATTAATTGAATCTATCTGGGAAAACAGAACCTTATTAAAAGAATCCAAAAATCAAGAAGCCATCAAGGCTATTATTGAACAATTAGACAAAGGGAAAATACGTGTAGCAGAGCCAAAAGCTGATGGATTGTGGCAAGTAAATGATTGGATTAAAAAAGCAGTTATCTTATATTTTCCTATACAGCAAATGGAAACCATGGAATTAAAACCTTTTGAGTTTCATGATAAAATGCAATTAAAAACAAATTATGCCCAAGCCGAAGTGAGAGTGGTGCCAGGTGCCATTGGCAGATACGGCGCTTTTATTGCCAAAGGTGTGATTATGATGCCAAGTTTTGTAAATATAGGTGCTTTTGTAGATGAAGGAACAATGGTAGATACATGGGCTACTGTTGGTAGTTGCGCGCAAATAGGCAAACACGTTCATTTGAGCGGAGGTGTTGGTATTGGTGGGGTTTTAGAACCCGTGCAAGCTACTCCTGTTATTATTGAAGATGGTGCTTTTATTGGTTCTCGTTGTATTGTGGTTGAAGGTGTTAGAATTGGTAAAGAGGCCGTATTAGGTGCTAATGTATGCTTAACTCAATCTACTAAAATTATAGATGTAACTGGCGCAACTCCAATTGAAACCAAGGGCTTTGTTCCACCACGTAGCGTGGTTATTCCAGGCTCATACACTAAACACTTTCCTGCTGGCGAATACCAAGTGCCTTGCGCTTTAATTATTGGTAAACGAAAAGAAAGCACGGATTTGAAAACATCTTTAAACGATGCGTTAAGAGAGCATAGCGTCGCTGTTTAAAAAGTCCTATAAAAATATTTAATACCTAGATCAGATGATTCCATTCGGGATACAGCTAGTTGATTTTTAAAGTCCTACTAAAAACTCAGGAAAGAAAGTTAATTAAAATTAGATATTATTTTGACGTTTCTGATTACATGAAACAGATTATGTTTTAAGAAGATATCGAATGGAACAAGTGCGTAGGTCAGTCAAAAATGCGAGCAGAGATGGGGTGAAACGAGAATTCAAGGATTTAGCGGAGCGTAAAATCTGTAGCATTCCGTGAGGAGCGTGGTGCATATTTTTGACTTGATTTTTTGTTTCTTTTTCATCTAAGGAAAAAGATAGAAAGAAAAATAGTATATTAATCTTAAAAACATTCAACCTTCAATTATGTGATTTCATTAGGGTTACAACTGATAACCCTTTTTGTTTTTATTTTATATTTTTCCATCAAATAAATTTAATTACATTTGCCAATGTTCTGGTTTATTTACTCAGTAAATAATTAATAGGGAATTAGGTGCAAATCCTAAACTGTCGCGCAACTGTAAGTTGTTAGTTTGTTTTACAAAATGCCATTGTGTTGCCCATCAACATGAGAAGGCGTAAAACAAGATACAACAAGTCAGGAGACCTGCCAAAACACAAACACTAAATGCCCTCGCGATTGGGGTTGTGAATTATGCAGGCAAAACAGAAAAATACATATTGTAGTCGTTGTCGTATTCCATTTGAATGCAAGGCTGAAGATATTATTAACTGTCAATGTCAAAGCGTAAACATATCCCCAAAAACATCACAATTTTTATTAACCACACAACATCAATGTTTGTGCGCCTCTTGCTTAGAATCAATTAATACAATGATTGTTTCTCACCCAGAAAGAGTAGCGCCACAATCGAATCAACTTAAAGAAAACATTCATTATTATAAAGATGGAAACTACTTTGTATTTACCGAATTATACCATTATTTAAAAGGTGTATGCTGCGGAAATGGCTGTAGACATTGCGCTTATGGAACAACACAAAATAAATAAATACACATGAATTTAGAAGAACAAATTAAACTTTCAGAAACACGCATTTTTAAAGCAGTTTTTCCTAACACAACAAATCATTACGATACATTATTTGGCGGCACCGCTATGCAACTGATGGATGAAGTAGCTTTTATAGCGGCTACTCGTTTTAGTCGACAAAAAATGGTGACGGTTAATAGCGACCGTATTGATTTCAAAAAACCAATTCCACATGGCACTATCATCGAATTAGTAGGGAGAGTTAGCTATGTAGGCAATACAAGTTTAAAAATAAAAGTTGATGTGTATATAGAACAAATGTACAATACTTCACGTGAAAAGGCTATTAGTGGGGAGTTTACGTTTGTAGCGATTGATGAAGCTAAAAAACCAATAAAGATTTTAATAGATTAAAAACAACCGCAACTTATATTTAAATAAAAAAACAATAACAACAATTAATAAATAAACATGAAAAAACAATTACAACACTTAGCAATCGTAGCTTCTTTAGCTCTTGTTTCAAGCAACACCTCAGCTCAAACAACTGCTGGTTTAGAAAACGTAACATTAGCTCCAAACTCTTACTGGAATGGTGCTGCGGCAAACCCTACTGTTTCTACTAGTGGAAGTTTCACCAGTGGAAACACTATTTTTCCTAACACCTATAATGGCGCTTATGGTGGCTACTGGGAAAGTGGATGGAGTTATAGTAATATGAAAGATAGCACTACTGCAGGGTATGCCAATGAGTATAGTGCAAGAACTGCCGCAGGTTATACTAACTCTGCAAATTATGCAGTGGCAATGGGTGGTGCGAAATTAAAATTTAACACAGCAGCGCAAGGAAAACAAATGACTGGTTGCTATGTTACCAATGGTACTTTTGCAGCTCTTAGCATGAAAAACGGCGATTCATTTGCTAAAAAATTTGGTGGCTCAACAGGTACTGATCCAGATTGGTTTAAATTAAAAATTCAAAAATATTTAGGCGGCGTTTTATCCCCAAACGATAGCGTTGTATTTTATTTAGCTGATTATCGTTTTGCAAACAATGCACAGGATTATATCGTAAAGACTTGGCAATACATTAACTTAACTTCTTTAGGGAATGTAGATAGTTTGGTATTTAACTTAACATCGAGTGATAATGGGACTTATGGAATGAACACACCGAACTTTTTTTGTTTAGATAATTTCACGACATCGAATGCTCTTGCAGTTGGAATTACAGAGATAATTACTAATGAAAATAATGTTTCTGTTTATCCAAATCCAGCGTCAGAAGAATTAAATGTTCGCACAGTCATTCCTTTTACACATTCTGAAATTATTAATCAATTGGGTGAAGTCGTTATTTCTTCTAACCAAAATACGATTAAATTAAATGAATTAACGTCGGGTATTTATTTTATTAAAACTTATAATAACAACAGCTTACTTTCAACAAAAAAATTCGTTAAAAATTAAAAATGACAAAAACGGTATTTGGACTATACATTTTTACAAAATCTATGTATCAATTAAAATACACTTTTAATATGCGTAACCCTTTTTAAATAAATTTAGTTCTTCGATATTTTAAGTGGATCCGATAGCTACAGGATTGAATTAAATAAACTAACTCATACGTTAGTAATGGTGCGGCTGGTTTGGCGAAAAGGAGCGATATACAGATTTTTCTGGTGGTGCTGCGAAGGCTTTTTAAGCGAAGAAAAAATGGATATGGCTTTTCGCCTTGACTTTTGTATCTTTTGGTCAAGCAAAAGATAATAAAAAAATAATACCGATCGCTATCGGTACCACTGTTTTTGTCGAAGAGCAATAGATCTTAATAATTAATATAATAGCTAGTTAATGTTAACTAGCTATTATAATATTTTTTATAATGAAGAAAATACTTTTTTTAATATTGTCAACTTTAGTTATGGTTTCTTCTTGTATAAAGGATAAGCCTCAAGATATTATTAATCCAACTATTAATCTATCAACTGATACTAAAATTTATATAATAAATGAAGGCCCATTTAATACTGGAAATGGTTCGATAAGCCTTTACAATCCGGTATCAAATACTATTAACGAAGATTTTTATTTTCAACAAAATTCAACACGTCTAGGTAATATTGTTCAGAGTATGACAAAAGTAAATGATGAATATTGCATTTGTGTAAACAACTCTGGTAAAGTGGTTTTTTGTGATAAAAATTTCAAAAAAACACATGAGATTTCAGGTCTTGTTTCACCGAGATATATTCAACAAGTATCATATCAAAAAGCTTATGTAACAGATTTGTATGCAAATACAATTAGCATAATAAACTTATTAAATTACAGTAAAACATCAAGTATTCCTTGCTACGGCAAATCAGAAAAGATGCTTCAATTTTATAATGAAGTGTATGTAACAAATACCGATAAAGAATATATTTTTATTATAAACGTAATAAATGATAATATTACCGATAGTATTTATGTTGGTTACAATTGTTATGGTATTGAAATAGATCAAAATAATAAAATATGGGCATTATCAAGCGGTAAAAGCTCAATTTCAAACGGAAGGTTATCTAAAATCAACCCAGTAACTCATCAAATTGAAAATTCATTTGGTTTTCAAAATAATCAATCTCCAAATTATTTATGTTTTAATAAAACAAAAGATACCTTATACTATGTTAATACTGATATTTATAGAATGCACATCAGCGGTAATAATTTACCCACTAATTATTTTATACAAAAAGGTACTAAGAATTTTTACGGGATTGGTATAAATCCAAATGATTATAATGTTTATATTTCTGACCCGATGGGTTTTACCCAAAAATCAAACATATACATTTATAATTCCAATGGA
>JAYVDU010000565.1:0-57010 GCA_043749245.1 Bacteroidota bacterium
GCTTATGAGCTATATACAAACCCTAAAAAATACTACGAGCGAGTTGGAAAAACAAAAACCTTAAAAGGATACGAAAAACAAATTCGTGAGAAACCTGTACTGTTAAAGAAAGCTACTAAAAAATCCTTCGACCTTCAAATCCCCTTAGATTCAGCTATTAAGCTCGATGCTATGAAATTGGGGGGCATATTATAATAACGTTTTTGTAAGTAAATAATATTAAAACAAGAAAACCTAAACTATATAGTTTAGGTTTTCTTGTTTTATTCTGTGGAGAATACCGGACTTTGCAGAGTTATTTTTATTTAATTCATATTTACTATTTATTCCTTTATTCATAAGGCATATAGAGAATTTTACTTGAAATTTTATTTCTTATTTATTTCTTGTTTACTACTCTTTTTGACCCCTACTCTGACCCCAAAGTGGGTATCTTTCTTTAAGAATAAACTATCTGTAGACTAACTTTGTAAATATAATATTAATACAATTGCAATGAAACTAAAACTTAAAAGACCAGAACAAAAAGAATCTGTTTTAATGACAAGGATAATGATACATGGATTACCTATGAAGTTTTATACAGGTAAGACTATACAATGTAAAAATTGGTCTGAATCAAAACAAGAAGTTCTATCAAAAGAAGAAAATTACGAGTTAATAAACCTGTATCTTGATAATTGGAAAAGGGAGTTAAAAAGAATTATTACAGAAATGCAAACCAATCAAATCAGACTTGACAAAGTCGAAATAGATAGCCAATTAGATAAATATTTCAAAAAAGAATTAGAATCTACGAAGCAAGAAAATAAAATACATGATTTCATCAGTTTTATGGAATACTACAATGAAAAGAAGACAGATAGCAAAAGGAATTTACAAAGACTAAACCAAAATAAAAAACACGTCATTTTAGCTTTTAATTTAATTACTAAGAAGCATTTATCTGAATGGGAAAAATTAGGCACTAAAGAAAAGTCAAGGACAACTCTAAAAGCAGATTATAAATTACCTTTTGAAAACATTAACTTAAAATTTATAGAAAATTTTAGGCAGTATTTTATCAATACTACTTTTACAGTCAAAATAGATAGCCAATCTATAACACAACACTATAAAGTAAATTATAGAGATAAGCAAATAAATACCTTAAAGCAGTTTATTAGTACTGCTATGGATGAGGGCTATATTCAAAGATTTACATGGAATAGTATAAAATCAGAAAAAAAAGATGTTGATACAATTTATACGGATTTTACAGAGATACAGAAGCTATATGATGAGCCATTAACCAAAGCTACCGAAATATTAGTGAGGGATAAATATGTATTAAATTGTTTTTTGGGTATGAGATATAGTGATTTAAACAAATTAGAGCCTCATTTTTTTTCAAAGAAAGAAATAAAAGGAATAGAGTATTTAGTTTATACAGGCAGGGCTAAAAAAACCGACCATAAAATAGAATTTGCACTACATCCTATTGCACAAGGAATCTTAAAAAAATATGAGTACAATATTCCCAAGCTTTCAGCAAAAGAATTTAATTTGGTGCTGAAAATTATTACACATAAGGCAGGATTAAGAGGTTTGGAAAGAATAAGAGAAATTAGAGGAACTGAAATCATAGTAAAAGATATTCCTAAATATCAATTAATGAGTAGTCACGCAGGTCGTAGGAGTTTTTGTACGAATTTTTACAATGAGGGTATTCCAATAGCCGCTATAATGAGTATTAGTGGACATCTGACAGAAATTGAATTTAGAAAATATATTAAAAAAGCTTCTGTTAGACTTGAAATAGTTGCCGAACAAATATCAGCCATAAAAGGAATTAGTCTTTCAAGGGTAGCATAAAGTAAAGAGGTTGAATTGAAATTTACAATTCAACCTCTATTAAACTTAATTTACCTCTTTGTCATTATAACTATTCAATTCATTTTTTAAGTCTGATACATTAATAATCCAGTGTTTATTTTCTGAAACATTTTTGAAACCATATTTATTGGCAAAGTTAATTGCCTTTTCATTTGTTTGCTCAATTCCTATTTTTTCATAATTATATTTTTGAGCTTGATTTACTAAAAATGAAAGGAGTTTACGTCCATTTCCTTTTCTTTGTTCTTGAAAAGCTATACTTGCTATAACAAGGGTATCATCTTTCCATGGATTACAAATTGTTTTAAAACGAATGTACAATTCGACTCTTTTTCTATTTACACCTAATGTATTACTATATCCTAACGTAGTAGGATCTGCTTTGTAATTAAAGTTGGTTTTTATAAACGAACTTAAATCATTTTGAAAATTTTGAATCATATTTTTAAATTTTAAGGGTTTAAATAAAATTAAAGTATCTATTTGTCTACAGCAAATTATTTGTGTTAAAATTCAAATCGTCATTTTTATATTTTTCAACTTTACATAAGAATAATGTTGTAACATAAAAATTATTGCAATGAATCTTTTTCTACCTTTGTCCTTCTTAAAAACAAAACCATGACAAAAAAAAGAGGTAACAATTTGTTACCTCTTTTTTATTTATATTAAAGCTTAATCATTCTTTAATTAAATACTGACTAGCATGGTCGTAGATTAGCATTTCACCTGCGCCACCCCATCTGTTTTTATCATGCCCAGTTCTGATAACGCCATGCTCACCATATACCATGACATCGACAATATTTCGCCATTGCTCTTTACCTTTGAACTCACCGTTTTTAATACCATGAGACACAATAATAAAAGATTGCTTGTTAAACTGTTCTTTTAATTTTAAAAACTCTGTTGTATCAATATCTAAGCTGTCTTTAGTATCTATGACTACAAAATCAAAGTCCGCAGGATTTAAGGTGTCGAGTTTACCTACTATACTATAATTATCCCCTGCCGAGATATTTAATTGATTTAGTAATTTGGTAAAGGGAGGTGTATCAAACTGCTCGCCTGCAACATATAAAATCTTATAACCTAAAGTCGCCAAATGCTGAGTAAATAATAATGCAAAAGATGTTTTACCGCTACCACCACTACCATACACAAACAAATGAGTAGGTAAACAAATATCCCCTAACAAGGCTTTCCATTTATCACCCAAAGGAACAGCATTATATTTTTTTTGTTTAACGTCATCCACACTCATTACCTGTGGTGTTTCTTCTACGCCATCTAATCCGTTCAAATGCTGTTTTTTATTTTTGGTATTTTTTTGACAATCACAATTACAACCCAATGCACCATTTAAACCATTAAGCGTTTGCTGATGAATTTCTAAAGTTTCAACTTCTTTCGCTATTTCTATGAATTTATTTAAAGCATTACCGACTTGCATCACATTGGAATAATAAGGGTCTGCTTTTGATATTTTATTAGTTTCAATAGCATCTAAAATTACGCCCAATAATCTTTTAGCCTTATCTTTCGTTATATTTTTACCTTGTATGCTTATAAAGCGTTTTAAATACTGAGTAGATAACCTGATTCGGGCAGAGCCTACAATATCAGAAAATCGTTTAATGGTTGATGCCCCTAGTTCAAAGACTTGTTCATTACCCATCATACCATAAGCCGTTAGTAATTGTTTCTGTACCTGCATCACTTCGTTAGAATATTTAGATGTCTTACGGATGCGCTTTTCAATAATAGCTCTTTGTAAGGCATTGATAAAATTTAATATTTGAGTTTTGGTTCTGCTTTTTTCATGCAAGGATAAATAACGTTTTATAAATTTAATTTCGTCATCAATTCGTTCAAATGGCTTGCTATGGTCATAGCTAATCCGTACAGACGCAGACTTAGTTGCCCTACTTTCTGCTTTAATCTTTTTAGGTTTAGATTCGTTTTTAAGTTCATCGTAAATGGATTTTAATGAAAATGAAAAGTTGGTAGATTGATTTTTGATTTCATCTATAATTATTTTATGCTGTCGGATATTAATATGGTACTCTCCATTAGCAAGACCCATGTGACTTTTGTCAAGACTGTCGTAACTATCTCCTCTATGAACATAAGCCCTTATAAAATCTTTCGCATAACCTTTAGCGGTTGTTTCAGTGATTTCTTTTTGTGGTTTATGATTAAGTTGCTCATTTAGCAAAGCCACGTACTTATCAACCTTTACTTGTATGCCGACGTGTTGGTCGTAAAATTTCCACGTCGAATAGTTTTCGGTAGATTGTTGCACAAACAAAAACCCTTTTTTAAGATTTTCTGGCAGTTTTGAAAATGGAATGGTTTTTACCTTTTCAAAATAATTTTCTTTGGTTATCATAATCGTTAGTATTTAAAAATCCAAGTCGTCCGCTTTACTCATTAATTCTTTGAGTATATCGCTTTCGGTTTGTTGATTGATTTGAGTTTCAAATAGTGTATAAACCTTAACTGAAATAAAAGCATCAGTATGTTCAACTATTTTTTTATATCTATTTTGTTCGTTTTCTTTTGCATCCTGCCATAGAGCAAAGGTTTTTTCGTATTGACGAATAAGGTCAGCCAATTCGCCTGGCAATTTGTTGACTTGAACGTTGGCTTTATATAACCAATAGCTATAGCGTGGTGTGTAGCTCATGAGTTTAAAAAATCGGAAATATCCTCAATAGTGTTATTTATTTTATTGAGTGCTGCATCTTCACTAAACGTTCCACCAAAATAAAAACGATGCTTAGACGGTAAATTTTCGGTATATCCAGATTCTTCTAATAAGTTTCTTAATTGTGAGGCGTTCATCGGCAAACCTAAGCCAGAAGGTGTAGCCATATTGAAATTTTCAAAAGAGCAGATTACCCCTTTGAAAGCATCAAAGCGCATAAAGCGAGGGTCAGAGCTTAACAACGCAAGCACGTTTCTATCTAACGGTTCATCATATTGTTTAACAGGAACAATACACCCGATATATTTTTGTCTTGCTAAGTCAAGTGCAGAACCAATAACGATATTAATTTTGACTTTGATATTTGCCTTAATTAATAATTCAGCCATGATAACAGCCGATACCCCACCGTATAACATTTCTTCGGCTTTCACTGAACCCGAAGCATCGCTGGAAATAAAAAACTCTACAGCGTGTTTGTCTCTTGATACTTCAGGGAAATAAGCAAACAGTTTTTTGGTGTTGGTTTTTACTTTTAAGTTATCAGAATACTCACTTTCTTTGGTTCGGTATAAAGACATAGCCGCTCTATCAAAACAAAACATTCCAAAACCTAAGTCATTAAATTTTAATTTTCTTGGTTGTAGTTTTTGAGTAATCGCAGGGTTTAGTTCATGGTTTACCTTTTGGTAAAGATTATCTAATAGTTCTGGGTCTTGATATTGTTTGATACCCTCTGCTAATTCTTTGTAAGTTGCTCCTGAGCCGAACCAATAATCATTGGCTTGAATCATTTTTTCAATATGGCTTTTGGTATAGTTTACCTTATGTCCTGTGTTCTTAGGAGATAGATTAGCAAATGTTTCTTTAACCCATGCTTGATAATCCAAGAGGCTTTTAAAATCATCTTTTATAAGAGCGACTGGCTTCATTAAAATTCAATAAATTGGGTTATGATTTTTTTTCTATACTCGTACTGTTCAAACAGTTTGGTATATCGAATTTTATCTTTCACATTGTTTTGTTGCAGTTTTGTAAAGGTTGATAAATAGCAGTCTAAGGCACTTTTAAACGTTTTACCCTCATTCGCTTGTATGCCATTTGGTTTATTGCTTTTTAAACGTTGCATTTCAAGAGCAAAGGCATCACGAGCTGTTTGCATAAAACGTAAGGATAATTGCGCTTCATATTTCAATTCTTCGATCACGCTTCTTACTTTATCGCAAATGCTCCATAACATATCATTTTGTATGATTTGCCTTTCAATGGCAGGATTCTTTTCTACAAAATATACCGACCCCGAAAAGCGGTCTAAGAGCGACAAATCCTGTTTGTTGTTTGCACCATAACTCATACTTTCTTTATTGGGGTAAATATTACCTGTGGCAATACAAGCAAAATCTGGGTGTTTGGTAAAACTTTCTTTGCGTGCATTAAAAATAATAGCTTCACTTAACTTGGTTTTTGAAAGCGCATCATTAAATAAACCTGCTGTATTGGGGTCTATCTTAGGTAATTCATCTAAGATTAACACCCAGCCATTTTTCCATGCTTCAATGAGTTTTCCCTCTACATAACCGTCCATTGTTTGACCACCTATAATTTCAGTAGGCGAAGTCCACTGTGAACAGTTAATGGTAATATATTGCCTGGCTAAAGCATTTCTACTGATTAAATTTTCTGCTGTAAAGGATTTTCCTGTACCTGCTCCGCCAACTAAAAATACATTGTTGCCCATCATCAAATCATCTACCATTTGCTGAAATTCCTCAATGGGCGGTTTGGTAAAAGCGGGTAGGGTACGTTCGGGAAGTTCGTAACTCATGACGATTGGCAAAGAGGTAAATCGTTTTTGAACATCGCTGTCTAAATCACTGTAATGAATTTTTATTTTTTTTACGGATTCATTAACTAATGCTTCGATGTGTTCTTTATCCTGTGTTTGCGAAACAGGATTATTAATATTGCCTTTTAGGATTTCAAACAATTGCTCAAACTCACTTTCCAAAGTACCATTTGTTTTTTTTAAAGAACTTGGTTTGGTCGTTGCATTTTTAGGTTTGGTTGTATGTGTTTGCCCTTCGTGTCTTTCATCTATGGCTTTAAAATCCATGAGCATGGTATCTAAGTTTTGTGCAACTGTATTTTCAACAGTAAAGTTTTTACTTAAATTTTTCACCATATTAAAACGCTTGAGCGTATTTTGATCCGACTGTAAAAAATAAGCTGTGTGATTTTTCGACTGATACATGATTTCCTTATTTTAATGAATGTTCCAAACAGCAGGGTAGGTGATGTCTTTATCTGTTCCGTCCAATTCGTTTAAGTTTTGTTTCTTTTGTTTGAGTTCGATTTCCATTTTTAAAAGTTCGATTTCAGCTAAAGCTTCTAATTCGAGTTGTTCAATTTTATTCTGCATTTCATCGTCATTATTTTCTTCTTCTGTTTCTTCATCTTCTGTTTCTTCCAAATCGTCTATATCTCTAAATTCGATTAATGAAGAATCCTGATTGATGGCTACAATGCGGACTGCGACCCCTGTTTGATTAAAGGCATCTTTAAATGCACCTTGTATTTTATCACTGACAAAAGCGTTAGTATTCATCAATAGTTCTCTAAACGCTTTTTCTTTTTGAAAACTTCTGAAAAACACACCCTCACTCATAATGGCAACTAAACGCCCTCCTTTGTTTAATAAGGATAAGGCGTGTAATACATGGTCTATATCCTGCCCTTTTTCAAAAGGCGGGTTCATAATGATTTTATCAAATGTTTGGTGGAGGTTTAAAAAATCAGTTCCAACTAATTCATAACCTTTGAGTGTCAACAGCTCTCTTAAATTGTAATGGATTTCACAAGCAGATAATGTAACGGTATCATTAAATTGTTCTTGGATAGCGTCCAATATATCACCCTTCCCTGCGGATGGTTCTAAAATGCTCTCTCCTTTTTTTACTTCTGCTATACTGATTAGTTCATCAATTATTTTTTTAGGAGTAGGAAAAAAGCCATCAATTTTTTGTGATTTGATTTTTATTTCCAGTTCTTCTATTTGACGTTGTTTCTCGCTTTGTTGTTGAACGGCTCGGTCTGAAAATTTCTTAATCAAATCAAGGCGTTGTACGTTCGCTATTGACCAATCGTAAATGCTATTAATACCTAAGGAACGAAAAGCAGTTAGTTGGTGGTCAAAAACACTTTGTAAATAATGAGCTTCGTGTTGTTTGCCGTATGTATCTGTGAACTTATTAATTAATTCTACTTGGGACTTCGTTTGTATATGTTGTAAAATATTAAATTCTTGGATTCTACCTGTTAGATGCGCTTTTGATAAGGCATATAATACATTTTGAATATTTAGTAAATAATATCCGTCTTGCCTCATACCAGAGGCTACTCGTAATCGTTTAGCGGTAGGTCGTTGCCTTGAGGTAGCAGAATTTAATTTGGCATCAATTTGTTTTTGCATCCCTTCTGCCATTGCTTTAAATTTCTCAGCTAAGGCTTTATTAGGTTTGCTTGTACTTGGTTTTTCTTCTGTGTTTGTGTCTTCGTTATTTTCGTTTTCTGTTTCTTCTTGTTCGCTTTCTTCTCCATCTTCCCCTATTATTTTATTATAAAATTTTTTAAATTTTAATTGGTCATTATAAATAACGGCCTGTACATTGGTTTTACTTTCCAATTTTTTTTTATTCCAATAAAATTGTGGCGGTGTTCCACTCACCATAAATTCGGTGTAGTTGGTGAGCTTGTTATAAAAATCCATAGAGCGAATACTTGTCCAAAAATGACGTTTTTCATATTGGGTATCGTCTGCTTCTATTTCGTTGTCTATTAAATACGCTACTAATTCTCTTGCTTTAGGCGTGTCTATTGCATACCATATTGTTTGTTTTTCAGAAAACTGAAAATCATGTTCTTTTAATTTTGTTCGTAATTCTTCGGTCGGACGCACCTTACCAAAACGTAATTCAATGCCATCTGGTGCTTTTTTTCCTGATTTAGAAGTACGGGCGTTATTGTATGTGATGTCAGGTTTAAATTTGATGACCCCCGATAATTCGTTATTCTCTTTATTGGCATTTAACTCTTTAGCATGAGAAAGCCTTGCCGCTAAATCTAAATCAAAATCGTCTTGTAATACCTCAGATAAGGCTTGTACAGGGGAATGGTTTTGATTATCAGGAGAAGACAAGGCTTTCATGCTTCAATCGTTAGTCAATGATGCGTTTACCTTTTTTGCGTTGGTAAGCCAAAATTGCTTTTTGTAATTTCAAAGGCAGTTTCTTTTTTTGTTTGTCAGTTAAACGGAATGTTCCATCTGTACCATTTAAACAGCCTTTTGATTTACGTTTTGCTTTTTCACGTTTACCGTCTTTACTTAGTACACTTCCTGATTTTGAAGTGCCTTTGGTTGCCAATAAATGCCCTGCTTCGCTGATGCGAAAAGAGGGTCGGCAATTGGTTTTTTTCTTTGTCATGATATTGATTTTTTAGATGTGGTGATAATTAGATATACTTTAATAATTCTCGGTCGTCCCAACGATTAATCAACTTGCTATTTCCATTTGCCCATGTGGTAACATTAACATCGCCTTTGCGTTCTATCCGCTGAATTGCCCACGCTAAATCACTACTAGCTGTTCCTATTGCGGCATAACCTTTATAGATAATTCCTACACCTCCATCATCCACTAACAAAGGTTCGTTAAGGGTTTGGTCGTTCATACTATTCAATACACCTTTTACATTTTGTAACTCCGTATTGATTCCGCCAAGTAATTGGATTTCTTGATTTTGTTTGGTTTCAGTTGCAGCACCTACTAAACCTGCGCCTCCCCCTGATGTAGATGGCAATAAGTTATTTATGGCATCTCGCAAAGCTTCTGCATTTGCTGTTATGGGGCTTGTAACATTGGCAAATGGAATGTAGATGTTATACAACGCTCCCATACGAATATCTATCTTAATGATATTGGTTTTGATGACAGCTATTTCAACAATTTGTGATTTAGCAATATTTCTGATTTGTGCGCCAATGGTTAGTTTTATACTTGCTCCATTGTCTGTGATTGTTGTTTCCATAGTCTGATTGTTTTTAATGATTACTTTTTTTTTGTGGTTACTTGTGCGATAATTTCACCTACCCATGCTCCTATAAAACCGCCTATCATTGTATAGGGAACGACATCTTTTTCATGCGTTCTCCCATAGTAATAACAAGCCAAAGAGCCAATGAGAGTGAAGGTGGATACCAATGTTTTTTCTTTCATGCGTCGATAATTTGTTTGTTATTATTCTTATATATTTTAACGTTGCGAATGGATTAATAAAATACTTGTAGTGATCCCGCTTAAAATCAAAATGCCTCCCGACAATAATTTAACTTGTCTGCTTTTTTTCTTTTGCTGTTTGTAGGCAATGTTTATTTGATTCGTGAGGTAACTATTTTGTAAGGTCTGTTCCTCGTTAAAATCTCTTAACTGGGTTTCAATTTGTTTTTGTAATACCAATATACTGTCCCTGTTGAGGATTCCTTTTTCAAGTCTAGCAATGGTCGTATCGCATTGTGTATCGCTACTATCCCTGATGCTACTTAGTTCATGGATTAAGGGTGTAATGGTGTCATTAATGCTACTGTCTTTTTTTGCAAAATAATGTATAGCGTTTTGCAATAGTACTTGAACAGAATCTGCTTTTTTGCGGTAGCTGTATAGTTGTTGCTTGCTTTGTTGGGCAGATTGTTGAAGTGTTTTGTTTTTCTGTTGCAGTTCTGTTATTTTTTTTTCATAGGTCTGTACAAGAGCTTGTTTCTCTTTTCGCTCTTTTCGCCATTGACTTAGAAAGATAGTGTCCTGAGTTAAGGCGGGATTGTCGTCTGTTTTAGAGGATTTGCCGTTACAGTTGAATACGAACAGGGTAATGATGATTAATACAAGTCCTGCAATGATGCCGTTTTTAATGTTTAGTGTTTTCATTTTTTTGATGATTGTTTTAATGTGTTTATTTGGAATTATCATTCGATTTTTTTTCAATGCTGTAACCGAAACAGCCTGTGGCAATTAAACTGACCATAGAATAAAACATATACTCAGGTGTAGTTATGTCAAACACTAATTGCGTGAGCCAACTGATAATAATTAATAGCATAGAAATAGCAATGACTAATTCCCGTAAGCTATATGAGCCTGTTTTATCTTTGAGGATGTTTTTAAAAAAGTCAAACATGATTTCTATTGTTAAGGATTAGGCAATTAATTTGTGATAGTTTGTTTTTAAATCATTTCTATAGTAGTATGCACCGAATAGGAGTAACAATACACCTCCGACCAAAACATAAGGAGTAGCAGTCGTTTCTGTTGTTGATACTTTTTTTCCGTCCAACTGCTCTAAATGGTAAGCCTTGACGAGTGCGATTAAGGCTTTACTATATGTTGGACTTTCAGAGTAACCTGCTTTTTGGAGAGCTTCAGCTTGGGTTTGTGGTGTTCGTGCGATAAATACACCGTGTTTTTTGTAGCGTGCGTTGTTGAGTAAAAATTGTGTGTGGTCTTTTAAACTATCTAAGACACTTGGATATACTCTGAACAAACTTACAGGCTTACCGTCTTTTGGTGTATTTAAGGCAACGCTTTTCCCTTTCCAATGTTTATCGGCTTTGATACCAAAATAATTATTCGCTTTTCTAACCGCTGTGCCTTTACCAATACCAAATTTTCCATGCTCATCTTTACCACTACTTTCTATAATCATTTGTGCCATTTTGAGTGAGGGAAAAAACCCAGTTCCTTGTACGCTTTTGATAACATCATTAGCGTTTTTGGAAATAAAAGAATCTGTTTCCTTACTCATGGCACTGTTTATTTTAAATGATAGGTTGGTAATGTGCTAACCATGTTTTGACATCAAAACTTGGGCAGGCTTTGTGAACGTTTGGAAAATCTCGGTGCCCAACAACTTGTGCTTGTGGATACCTGTGAGTGAGTTCCACAATTTTATTGAACATAGTGGCTTGTTGTTTGATACTTCGGGTGTCTTTTGGTTTACCTAAATTATCGACCCCTCCAATGTAACTCAGACTGATGCATTCGTTATTATGGGCATACACGCCGTTACTGTTTTTGCTTTCATCTAATAGCGGTATGATTTCTCCGTCCGCTTTAATGAGGTAATGATAACCTGGTGTATCTCCCCAGCCTTTTACTTCTTTCCAATACCGTTTGATACTTTCTACAGTAGCATTAGGTGATGTTGCTGTACAGTGAATGACAATGTACTTGACGTCTCTTGTTGTTTTCATAAATAGTGATTGTTTTTTTAATGAATGATTAATGTTTTTTTACGGTCGTGCTTTCTACTAAAAAATAATGGTGTTTATTTTCAAAAAGCTTAAACGCACCACGCTTACAGACTTCCCGACCTAATACCATATTAGCAGGTACGGGAACACTTGTTCTAGGATTTTTCCAAACTTTAGTAGCTCTTGCTGTAATCAATAGTTGTTGTGGTACTCCTTCTAAATCACCTAACGTCCATTGATTGCCTTTTTGTTTCAAGCCTATACGTTTAAATTCAGTAAACAATAAATGGCGTTGGTTTTCAGTTTTAAACGTATCTAACAAACCTGTTACGATTGTTTTTCTAACTCGACCTGTCAGTGAAAAAACGAAAAATTTATTGACCGTAATATATTCCTGTACAGTATGGATATATTTTAAGTATTTATAGGCTCTTGTAAAATCGATATTCAAATATGCCATTTGTAAGCCTTTGGCAAGCATCGCAGGCGTTAATTTGCTTTTAATACTATCCTTTACCGTTTTTCTGAAATTTTTAATCGGGCTTACGATTTGTGAAATGTAACTTTTTGTAGAATCCTGTTCATTAGCAGGCGTAGCCTGCTCTTTTTTGTGAGTATTCGCCGTTTGGGTACTTGTCTTTTTTTTGACTTTTACGGTATTAGGGTGATAGGGATTTTCTGCATTAAAATCAGGGCTATCTGTATCAACAGGTTGTGTTTGCTTATGTTTTTTCCAGTAACTGATGCCGAAAAAAGTTAAAATAGTGGTTGCTAATAAACCAAGCCCTACTAAAAGGTATGTTCTTTTTTTAGAACTTCCGTTTGTAGAAGTGCTGCTATTATTTGATGTTTTTGCCATGTATAGATGTTTTTTAGCCTTTGGGTTTTTTAACGATTAGGTTCATATAAGTGGAATATTCCCAAAACTCCAACTCAGATTTAAGGTCGCTGATGAAACTGCTTTTGTATTCACGTTGATAAGCAATGCCCATTTTTATAAAATCTTTTTGTGTAGGGATCTCCATAAAAACTGTTTTGATTGCTTTTTCATCTGTGCCGGGCAAAAAGCTATACGTTTTATCAAAGGCGGATTTTAAACGCCTTGCCCAATTGATATAGAGGACATCTTTCGCAACTTTTTGCCCTGTTTTTTCTGGCTTGGATTCTTTAATGAACATCATCTCATCATATTCTGAGGATTCTAATTCATCTTTCATATCCTGCAATAAGTTTGTATGAAACTGATTACTGTATTCTATCATTACCTGACTCCACTGCTCTTTACTTTTGAGCGTTCCCATCAGGTAGCGGAGTTTCACAAGGTCTGTTCCTGGTACACCATCATTTTCAAAAGCCATTTTTATTTGCTTGGCTATGGTTTGTGGCGAACCATCATTAAAACTTTTGAAGTCTGATTTTTTTTCTTTGTGTTTTTTTATGCCACGGTTAATGAAAAAAAATCCTGCCCCTACAATTAAACTCACTGCAATACCATAACCTAACTTTTCTTTTAGGCTCATACCATCTTGTTTAGAGGATATTATCTGATTCGGGTATATCAATTCGTTCGTCATGCTTGACAGATAATTATAGTCCCAATGCTTTTTTAGCAAAGGCAGTTTTTACAGGTTCGTTTTCTACCACATGAGCTAATCGTTCGAGTTCTCTGGTATTGAGCTTAGATGTCAATACCATGAGGGATTTCATTTTACTATCGGCTTCCTGTTCACTGTTCGCACTAATGGCGATGTCATACTGATACTTTTTCATGTTGCTATGTTTTTGAATGAATATTTTCGTCTTTTATCTTGTATCTTTTATCATGTGCCCCCTTAATGGTATTAAGCGGTTGTTGTTTTATTTTCCAACAGTTCCAAGATGGGTTCAATTTGTTTTTTGTTTTGGCTCAATCGGTCTAATATTTCAATGACATCGAAAATCTCTTGTTCTGTAAAACTTTTTTGGAGTTCACGAAACAACTCTAAAAAATGCACTTCGCTTTCAGTTAATGCGGGAGTTGCATTTGTTTTTTTAGTAAAAGTGGCTTCGGTGTCTTGTTGAGGAGTAGAGGGGAGTTGCTGCTGTTGAGTGTCATCGTCAATTATTTTAGCAAGACCATCTAAGCCTGCAATCTTACCAATGAGGTGTGTATTTTTCCGTAACAAGCCATCTAAGCCATTCATCAAGAGTGTGCTCAAATCAATACCACCTATTTTATTACCATTGGCTTTGGCTTTCTCTATACCTTGTTCCAATAATTCCACATAACTATTTTGCTCTTCCAATTCGGTGTTTAATCCTGCTATTTCTGTTTGTAATTGTTGAATAATTTGTGATTCAGCTAGATATTTATCCCGGTTGGATTTGAGTTCGGTTACTTCATGTTTCGTAAGCATTTTATAAGAAACTCCGTCCAAGCTCATTTCTAAGGCTTCTTGTGAGCTTTTAGCTTTCATGCTAAACACGTATTGGTCGTTACGTGGTGATGTGCCTGTGTTATAAATCAGAATTTTTATTTGCCTCGTGTCTGCGGTCATGTAATTTTCATAACCATCAAACTCATTAGGGTCATCCGTTTTTTGTACGGCTTTTAAACTATCCACAAAAATTTCGTAAAATTTTGGATTACCTTTTTGGGCTTGTGCTTCTAAATGAACTTTTAATCTGTCCACTTTTTGTTGGTCGAATTTGTCAAATTGTATTGGCATCTTTTTTAGTTTTTAATGGTTAATTTTTAATGTTGAATGGTTACGTGAATCTTTTGTTTTATGTCTCTTGTCTTTTATCCTAATTCCTTGGAATGACTTGTATAAAGCGAACGTGTTTGATGTCTGATGAATAATTGTAAAGGATTATTTTACCTTGATGTTCGTATTGCTGTTCACTAATATTACTTTCGCTTAAATCGTATATGCCAAATTCTGACTGTATGGATATATCGGCTACTTCATCTAATTGTATAAAAAATTGGTTATCCGCATCTATTTCTATGGTTTCCATTGACCGTAATACAAGGTGTTTGAACCGTAAAAAATAATTAGAGCCTACACCAATGTCATTCATGCGACGAGGGATATATTCTAAGGCTAATGCAATGGTCATGGTTCTTGGTTTTATTTATTTTCAATCCAGACATATATCATTACGGTATAACTGTATGGCATTGGTAATAGTAATTGGTCTTTGTAAATTCCCTGAACGATGGTGATGTTGCCATCAACCTTGATAGGGTCTTCAAATGAGTGTGTTTGATGTGTATATGGTGTAGGGCTAAATTTTCGTGATGTAAAATCGGTATGAATAAAATTTTGATAGAGTTTTAATTCTTGTGAATAAAAGATGTTCGCTCGTTCAAAGCTTTGTAATTTGAGCTCGCCTAAGAGGGTGTTTCTGTACATCTTCATAAACCCATCTCTGAGATTAAAAACAGGATGCGTTGGTAATGTTCCTGAATGCCACCTCATACTCATTTCAACGCCAATGATATTATGGGCTTGTCTTGGAATTTTTATATCAAAGACTTTGACCTGATTTGGAGAATCTATAAGCAGGCTTTTGATAATGACAATTTCTTTATTCATGTTTCTTCGTGTATGAGATTTTAAACCGAATGTTTAGATGTTACTTTCAATAAAACAGTACACATAAAGTGACACACGATAAGGTGTGAATTGACCACGACCATCTTCGTTATCCTGATAGGAGAACTTAATCGTCCCATTGCCCGGGCTTGTATTATCTAATTTATAATAGCGTTGATTAGGTGGAACGTTAATGCCTGACATTAAAAGTTTGCTTTCGTAATTGTCTGGAAAACATTCATCTCCATTCATTTCAATTTTTTGCGAACCTCTGTAATACAATAAATCGTCTTTATCCGAAGTCAATAACATACCATTAATCGCTATAACGTTTTTATCTAACTCAAAGGGTTTACTGATGCTTTGATTGTTAGCGGTAATTTGTATATCAAATCGTTTTATTATTGGCTTTAACATGATGCAAATTTTTTAAGATTGGTGAATAAAGCCCGCAGTAAAATAGATACTGCGGGCATGGGGCTTTTATTACGGAGTGGTAATCGTTCCGTGTAAGCCTAAATAGATATGCGTTTTGGGATCCATACCATCCGTTGTACCAAACTCAAAAGTTGCTTCTATTAATACGTCATCATGTATCAAGCGTGGATTTGCCAATTTGTAATAACCTATCGGCACTTGGTTGTAGCTTGATGTTTTAAACAAGTTCATACTGCTTTCTGGCACGATGACTTTTTTATTGGCTTTGAGATTAAACTCTCCTGTGGCAATGGCAGGGAAATCCTCTATTTTACCATAAGGAGCTGACATGATTTTATCAACGGTAAGGTCGGCAGGCACACCAGCTAATACTATAATACCACTTACCAAAAAGGCTTGATTCTTTGGCAATTTTGCGCTTGATAAGGAATTTAAACCTATGGCTTTGGTGTCCTGTGTTTCAAACATCTTGACTGTTTTACTCGCTACTTTTTTAATACTATATAAAATAGTATCGGCTAATCGTAACTCACCTTTCCTTACACCTTCTTGTATATGAGGTGGTAGTTCACCAAAAAACTTTTCCATTTCTCCTCTCGAACCTCTGCTTGGTGAAGGGTTTGACGTGAGCTTATTAATAAGTCTTTGACGTTTTATTGGGTTCATATTTCTTAATGCGCCTAGAAGCTCGTCGCCTTCTAATCCGTCGAGTCCAAACAACGCTCCTACGTTGTTGTATTCCTCTATTCCTTCCATGATGTCTAACATTGTTTTTCGTTTTTTTGGTTATACTTTTTTGAATTATTTATTTTTAATATTTATTTGATATACTGTTGTTGAGTTTATTGAAACTTTACTTCCGAAACGGCATAGGATGTCCCCGTAAAGTCAAGTCTTTTTTTTGACGGTTAATTGTTGTAACTAAAATGTGTGTGAATGATTAAGCGTTGATACGCTAATTTTGTTTTATAAAAGGGAGGTAGTTACACCGATTACACTCGGTTCACTTATCGTTTATACATTTTTTAACCGTGAATGGATAACTACCGTCCCTTTGTTTTTTATAAGAGGATTTAATAAATCTTATAATGCTCTGCTCCTGATACATCGTCATTTCCACCTGCAAATTGTTTGTTCTCAAATTGTTCGGCATGACGTTGGATTTCTCGCTCAATATCATCCAAACTACCCATGTCTAAAGAAGCATTGGGATTGAAATAAGTCGTCTCGCCTAAACCTTCCGCTCCATTGTCATTGTTGGTTTCCGTTTTCTTTTTACTGATAAGGTTTTTAATTTTATCTAAGTACAAGCGTTCTTTTAAATCCTGACCAAATGCTTTTAAACGTTCTTTTGCCCCATCAAATCCTTCAACGCCTTCAGCTCCTGTCCCGCTCATTCCCTTAACAGCACCATAAGTACTACTGGCTAACATACCTGTTCCTAATGCCATTATTTTATTGGATTTATAATAATGACCTGCCATGATAACACCTAAGCCAAGAAGCAAAGAGGGTCTTCCAATAGCCACGCCTGCACCTGCACCAACGACCCCGACTACTCCTGTTTTGAGCATTTCTATTGCACTGTTTTTTATATCGCCCTCTGTTTCAAGTTCGTTTTTTAAAAATGCCATGATTTTTGTTTTTTTATCATGGGCTTTGATTGCTATACTACTCATGTGATAAATTTTTTATAGTGAATACTTTAGTTATGATTTTACATTAATTGAATAACTGATTTGTGATTTTTCGTGAGGGCAGTTTGATAGTTTCGTTTGCGTTTTTTCTTGTGTGTTTTAACTCCTTCTATGGAGCGGTTTAAATGGTCTTCCTGTATTTCTGCTTGTTCGTCGTTTTTCTGTGTGTGTTTATAGATGAGATATAATACTGTTCCAACACCTACGGTAATCGCTACGGGGTTAATCCATTTTTTATTTGCTAAGTAAAAAACTTTGATACCTGTCCCAATGCCTGCCAATCCGTTTGTACTTTCTTCGCTTTGTTCAGGAAGGTCTGGATTTTCTTCTGGTAGAGTTAGTTCGTTATTATCATCCGTAACGGCAGGCATATTGTCTTCGTTATTTTCCTGAGAAGTATCATTGGTAGTATCAAAATTTTCTTCTTGCGGTGCTTCTTGCTGAGTTTCTTGTGAATTTTCTTCTTGTACCTCACTCATTTCTGAACTTCCAGAACCGCCTCCACTTTCTCCACCGCCTTGTTCTGCGGAATTACCATTGCTCGCTTCAGTAGTTGTACTTTTATTTTTTTTCGGAAATAAATTACCGATAGATTTTATGAGCGCTGCTAATGCACCAATGGCGGTAGTTGCAACGGCAATGGCTGCGCCTGTGGCAGGTTCACCTAAGCCATTACCTCCTTCTAAACCTGCAAAACCCTCGAAGCCCTCCATACCATTTACTAATTCATCGTGGTAAACATCTCCTAATAATTGTGATAAAGGCATGGTATCACTTAATCCATCAACGCTTGCTAATTCGTGCTTACGGTTACCCCTGCCTGTTAAAATGGCTTTGCGTAAATTAGTAGGATTTCCTCCTGCGGCATAAAAAATATTTTGAGTTTTTTCCAATATTTTTTTGATACGGTCATATTTTCTCATATCCATTCCTTTTGCTTTGGCTTGTTCTCGTGTCGCATAACCCCATTTAATCGCTTCGGCTACTTTCATGATATTGAGTTTCATCGAGGCTAAAATGCCTACTCTTAATAGGACAGTAGCGGGATTGACCTTATTAAGTACATTAAAAACTTTACGTGTTTTTTGCATGAACTTTTGTCGTCTTTCTTTAGCTCTTTGTTTTTGTTCAGGAGTTCTTTTTTTGAAAAGTTTCCCTAATTCCCCAAAGTCTTCATTATTGCTAAACAAGTCTTGGGCATCCATGTTGTTGTATTTGGTGGGTGTATCGTCCAAATTATCATTTGTTCCAATACCATCTAAAAATTGTAATTCCATATTGTGGTCTTCTTTATTAGTATAAAATTTTTCTTTATTAAATTCATTCCATACACAATCCATGATTATATAACGCCCTTTACCATTAGGAATTAAGGAGTAGATGTGTTGAAAAAAACTATTGTAATCATAAGCTGTAATACGATTAATGATTCCTTTCACTCCTAATTCAAGCATACAGGCATTTACAAAATTGGTCATGCAATCGCAATCACCTCTTCCGTCTGCTATCAATCGTCTTGCAGATTTTACTTGCTCTTTTGTTTTAGCATCTTTTTCATACTTAATATGCTCTTTAACGAAGTACCAAAGTTTTCTGCAAGCATTGTAAATGGATAATCCCCTTAATTCTCGATTCACAAAATTCTTTACCATCCAACGACTTCGCCTTGCTGCTTCTGGCATAAATTTTACCGTATCAGATACACTGGCTCCTTTTTTTATTAAATGGTCTATCCCTGTGGCTTTCGGAAATAAATGCCGATAGGGTGCAAGGCTTTTTAATTTCATGTTACCTGTTGCCTCCATGTTTAGACTCCTATCGGGTTTAAATTCATGACATCATTTTTTTCATAACTTTTAAATCCGCCTGCTATGTATATACTTGTAAATATTTTAGTAGTGATTTGCACGGGTATCTTTTTTAATAATAATTTCAATAAGCCATCTCCTAAACTGAATAAACCAGTGGCTGGTATCGTTAAAAAAATGGAATCTAATTGTTTGGGACTATATGCTGGAATTTCTACTTGTTTGTTTTCTAATTGCGTTGTCCCAATGTCTTTGTTACGGAACAGTACTTTGATATAGGGCTGTTTAATCGTGAGCGTTCCTTCTGTTGGATTAATCAACGTTACATCAATTCGTAAAGTCAAACCATTAAAGTTTATTGAATGTACCATGACTTTTACTTTGGTATCGAGTTTGTCACCTACTTTTTTCTTAGACATCAAACTACTTATTACCCAAACAAGACCTGCGCCTAATGCTGTTCCTATGACTATGGTTTTTGCCTTCACGGTTTTGTGTGTTGTTTACTTGATTTTTTTCTATTAGTTTTTTTGTGATTTTATTTTTTAATTTTCTTTATCATTGTCCTGCGAATTAGGAAGCTCTTGTTCTTTAGTGTTTTTTTTCTTCTCTAATAATTTGTGTGAGAGGTAATCACCTGCCAGTTTAAAAACCATCCAAATTAAACCTCCTATGGCTGCTTTAACAGCGTAACCTGCAAATCCTGAATAATCCACATTGGCAAATAAAATAGCTCCTGTTAAAAAGGTTTGTGATGTGCTGTCGGTAGATATGGTATTTGCTTTCATTTTTTTAAGTTTGTGATTGATTTCTGATACAAAGGTACGGCGGGCTTTTTCGAGCATCACTCACTTTTTAATGCCTTTGTTTTTCTTTGAGTGAGTTTGCATGAGATTGTTTTTTATTTTTTCATTATACCGTATTTATTTACCATGTATTGTACTTGTTTTTGAGAATACATTGTTCCTGTTGGTTCGCCAACTTCTGCGTAACTATCTTCTAACATTCGATTTAGTATATACATTGATACACCTAATAAGTTGGCTAATCCTTTTTTGTTATGTGGCTCTATGATTACCGCTTTCTCTGTTTGTTCTACATCTGATGTTTTCATAATAATTTTTTTATGTTTTTAGGACAGTATGAAAACAAAAGTAGTGTGATGGAATGCATACTATCACTCACTTTGTTGTATCTTATCTTGAAACTTTTTGTGTTTACATGAGATTTTATTCCTTTTAATCTGTTTTATTTTTTGGATATATACAGTTAAGATAACTGCTGTTAGGCAATAGCAGAGCCTTTCCTAAGTGATTAGAAAAAATGTAATAGAGTTTTTTTAAATAAAACCCTAGATTTTTTTTACGATGTATGGGATAGCGAAGATTTGCAAAATCATAATGACTTGCTCAAATTGCCAACGGTTGCCGTTGCGCTTGCCTAGTGTTTTTCGATGAGGGCGTAAATCTCGGTTGAGATTCCATTTGCTTGTTCCTACTAAGGCGGGTATTTCCTTATGGAAGTACTGCCTGAACTGAATTGTTATAGATTCATCATGCATAGAGGTCGGTATTTAAAAAATCTTAACTCAAACATTAAAAAGGTTTTGCTCTTTAACATTCAAATATATTTTATGAGATACTCCCTCTTTAAACGTACGTATGTTTCTAGGACATATTTTTTAATGTTTGCATGGAAGTGTACCTTGAGATGTACAATAATTTAGTCTTCATTTTGGATTATAACGTTAATGTGTTAAATAGTAACATCAACGATAATTTGTTTTATAAGATTGTAAAATTAAATTATTGACAGTATTGAGAATGTTAAAATTGTTAAGTGGTCGTATTTTTTTGATAAGTGGTAAGGTTTTTAAATATATCTGGTAAAAATACGATTGAAAATTTATACTTTTTTGTAGGCAATATATTATACCGTTTTAGTATATAAGGTCGATTATTTTATCAATAGCACCTTAAAGTAATTATCCCAAAAGTCAAAAAGTAAGTATTAAATATCAGAAATGATAAATCTTTGAAATTTAGGAGGTAAGTATTCATTTATTCTTTATTATATCAGTCCAAACATCTGACGGTATTTTTTTGATAATTATAATACTTTGGTTTAAATTATATATGTATAACTTTTATTAAAAATATATGTAATTAAAATACTCGTTGTTTAAATTTGTAATACAAATATAAATATGAAAAATCTTATTTACTTAGATAATAATGCGACTACCAAAATAGACGATAGAGTTTTACAGGCTATGATGCCTTACTTGACGGATAACTTTGCTAATGCTAATAGTACCCACCAATTTGGATTAGGGGCGAATGAAGCTGTAAAAATAGCAAGGCAGCAAATTGCCACATTGATTGGTTGTGAAACAAATGAGATTGTATTTACATCTGGTGCAACAGAAGGCATAAATTTAGCAATTAAGGGTATAGCCGAAAGCTATAACCATAAAGGAAAGCATATTATTACTTTAAGTACAGAGCATAGCGCTGTACTAGATACTTGTAAATATTTAGAAAAAAAAGGATTTGAAATAAGTTTTTTGCCTGTTAAAAAAGACGGCTTAATAGACCTTGATTTATTAAAGAAAACGATACGACCCGAAACAATTTTAATAAGTGTAATGCTAGTTAATAATGAAACAGGCGTAATACAAAACATAAAAGATATTTCGGAGATAGCGCATAATAATGATGTTTTTTTTATGACTGATGCTACTCAGGCAGTTGGTAAATTAGAAGTTAATGTTGAAGCGTTACAAATTGATTTGATGCCTTTTAGTGGACATAAAATTTATGGGCCAAAAGGCGTTGGGGCTTTGTATGTTAGGCAAAAACGTCCACATAAAATAAAAATGGAAGCACTGCAACATGGAGGTGGACACGAAAAAGGTCTGCGCAGTGGGACTTTAAACGTGCCTGGTATAGTTGGCTTAGGACTTGCCTGTGAGATTGCGCAAAAAGAAATGAAAAAGGAATCAGAACGCGTTAAGCAACTGCGTAATGATTTGGAGAAAGAACTATTAAAAATCGATGGCTCTTTTGTGAATGGTAATAAAGATGATAGATTATATAATACTTTAAATATTTGTTTTCCGAGAATAGATAGTGATGCTTTAATAATGGGTTTATCTAATCCTGATAATGAAAATATACCAATTGTTGCATTAAGTAATGGAAGTGCTTGTACCTCTCATTCTATTGACCCTTCTCATGTTTTAATGGCAATGGGATTAACTGAGGATTTAGCGTTTAATTCAATACGAATTAGCTTAGGCAGATTTACAACGAAGAATGAAGTTGAGATTTTTGTAAGTGCTTTAAACGAAATTGTTAAAGGATTAAGGGCAATGGTTAGTTAAACCTATCTCAAATCAACTATGTTGGAAGTTTCTCAAATGCATTTTAGGTACATATTTCTTTGCCTTTATACCCGCTTCTTCGACTGATTCGTGTAACTCTGCGATCTTAAAATTCAAATTTCTATTCGTTGATATTAGTAGCATTTGAATTGTAAATAAAACTATTCTACTACTTGCCATTATTAATTGCGTATCAAAAGGCTTAGTTGAATTCCATTCGCCGGGTTCGCTAAATTGCAAAGCACCATGTGCAAACGAGTTTCTTATTTTATAAACAACTTTTAGACCTATAAGATTGCTACTTGCACACTTACCTTCTGAGAACAAATTCTCTACCTCTCCATGCCATGGATTTTTTGTGAGAATTGTTTTAATGTACTGCACAACATCGCTATAATGTTCGATCATCGGGAAAGAGCCTTCATAATTCTCTTTTAGAAAATGATTAACATTGTTAATTTTCCCAGGTTGAACCTTACAAGTCGACACTTTGAGCGTGTCCAAAAAAGCTTCAAAACCACCCCAAATAAAACTAAAGCGCGTTAGCTCTTTGATAAGTTGTGAGTGAAATTTTGATTTAGCTTCTTCGTATTCCATAGTCGGACCACATTGAAACATACTTCCATCATGTAAATCACTTATGTACTTCACTTCTGTTATGCCAGATGCAATCTGAAACCAAGAAGAAATATTCGAGTCAAAATCCTCTTCAAAAATAAAAAATCGTGTAATATTATGACAGTGTCGGTCTAAATCTACAAACGGGCCATGCTTAGAACACATGACGGACGTACAAATTTTATTTGTGGAAGCCATTTTTCTTTCTATTCCTCATATTTTATCCAAGCTGGCTCGCCATCTTTGTCATTAAAAGTATAAGCAATAGCATGATGTATAACAGGATCTTTTTCTTTCCAATACCTATATGCCGCCCCAACACTACTGGCTAAACCTCTATTATTCCCATATTCAACCCCTTTATCTGCTAAAATTTGATTTAATGCAGATAGGCTTATTTTAATTTTTTTTGAATATAAACTGATTGCTAAATCGCCTATGAATTCATAAATTTCATGTTTTTCCATAATAATTACTTAATTATTGATAATTCTATTAGGTAATAATGCGTTTTCATTTTGCATACTTTTTCTGTAATTCCGTAATAAACTCGACATTTGAGCACCCGTTATAGGTAAATTTAAATGATAAAAAATGTAATCTCTAATAAATGATTTTGATCCTATTATTCTATTTCCTATGGGATCCCAAAGAATATTATGCCAAAATATATCTGAAATATTATCAGGAATATGGCTAATTATATTTAAATCAGCCAGCCTATTTAGTCTTTGCATTTTTAAATAAAATTCACAGAATATAACTTGTCCAAGTGGACGAAGGGAAAATGGCCCGCCAGTGTTTCTTCTATCTATATCAATTGTTTGAGCGAATGTGGCGGCATTAGGAAACAATTGAAAAAAAGTGTCCCAGAAATTAAATATCTTAACCTTAACCGTTTCAATGACTTCGTCTTCAGGTCTGATTCTAACTAAATTTGTTTTAGGGCCAGTATATCTTGGATAAACATCTCTTGGGTCAATAAGCATTTCGTTTATGTTCCAGAGTGCAATAACAGATGTAAACTTATTTCTATCTCTTGGTAGTTTAATATCGGCAGTTTTGTTTAATGCTATTAATTCTCTATTCTGCATTAAGTGAAATTCTTCTATAAATTTTCTTACAATAATAGATGACACATCATCTTCGTCTAATAAAATACTTTCCCCAAGAGAAACAGGTTTAGCATATCTATTAATTATTGAAAACAATCTTCGTGTTTTCTTCTTTCCAGGCACATCGTCAATATGAGTTATTAAAGTCAATGCTATTTGATTATCTCCTATTTCTGGATTTTGTTCATAAGCAATACGTAATGTTTTTAACCTATGTTGCCCATCCAAAACAAAAAGAGTTTCATCGCCATTCAATTTTATTAAACCATATGATCCAATTATATCATCATAGTCAATATTTTCAATTTCTTCATTTAATGAACTTCTCTGAGCTTCAATTTGTATCCATTCTGGATTTCCACCGTAAATAGCAACAGTTAAATTATTAATATACGCATCAGGTTGCTCATTAATAAATTTTCTAATCGGTTCTAATCGTCTATTATCCAAAACACGTTGTAATAAATTATTTATTCCCCTTTGAGAATAAATAACTTCTACTTCATTTGTAGTTTTAATTCGATAATTAGGAATATCGTTTGTTCCATAATTTTTGACAATATCTTTTATTTTAAATATAACTTGATAGTATGGCCAATTTTGATAATTAGCTGTCAATGCAGGTAATAAAAGTATATCCATGATTTTAATCTTTAAACATTAATTAGTCTACGATAAGCTTGGGCAAACTGAGATTTAAGCCTTAAATTGAATGGAGGCAAAATAGAATCAATTAAGCTATATTCTAAAATATCTAAATTTGCTTGCGGCAGATTAATTGTTTCATAATAATGTAATTTCAAAAAATTTCCAAAATATATTATCATAAAACGTTTTTCTTGATCTGATGCTTTTTTTGAATTAACATAATTAAAATACCCTAATAGCCTTGATTGAAGATTATCTGCCTGACCGACGTATAAGGTGAAATCAGCATTATGATTATACATTGAAAATGCATAAGGGTTAAACGTAAACATATAAATCCCCTGAACCTGATTTAAAGTACTAACGTTTAGTCTTGTAAAATCAATAGATGTCCAATTTATAGTCCTTAAAAGCTGTATATTATCATACGGGAAACTAGAAATGTAATCATAATTAAGATTAAACCTTCTATGCCTCAAAGTAGTTTGAGATAATAGTTGTTCATTAGTAATTGCTGGGCCATATAAACTTGCCATAGTACTTAATTTATTTTAAATAATTCCCCCACTTTAAATTCTTTCAAATTAGAAACAGCTTGATATTTTTGAATTTTCTCCATACTCGCTTTTAATTTTTGAGATTCTTTTTCTCCAATACCCATAAATTTAGACATCATTTTTAAATTAGATTTATCTTTTATATCAAACAATATAGCTGTTTCACACATTGTAGAAAAATCGAATGATGGTTGATTAAACTCTTCGATGCCTTGAGATAATAATACCACAGAAACCCCTTTAGAACGAATTTCACGCAATATTCTTTCTAACAACTCTTGAGATTTTTTTTGTTTAAAAATCACATGAGCTTCATCAATTAATAAAACATAACGCATGCTCTGAATATTGTTTTCAATAGGTGCGTTAGGCATATTCATAAATGTATTATAAATATAATTAATGATTAAAAACACAGATGTAAAACGTATTTCAGAAGGTAAATCACCAGATAAACTTAAATATACATTTGAGTTTAAGAAATTCTTTTTAGGGTCAACTTTATTTTCAAATAACTCTAAATCACTTAAACTTTGAAGTATTTGAGATAATGAACTAGGCTTAGTCCCTTCAGAATTCAAAACTTCGACATATATATCTTTTAATGAAGGATAAACACCTGCCTTTTTACTATCAAATGCGGCGCGTGTTGCATCTTTTAATGTTTGTTGTTGTACTTTACCTAAGTTTGCATATTGTGAAATTATATCGACAAATTTATTAATGCCCATTATTTTATTCTTATCGTTTATGTTATCTATAAATGATAATGGGTTAATTGGAAATGGCGTATGAGGTGCATCAATATATGAAGCTCCTGTTTTATCAAAGAAAGGTTTTAATGCTTTTTCATCTTCTTTTTTTAAACCTTTAAAATCTAAGTAAATGAAATTTACTGCGCCTTTTGATTTATCAACTATTTGTTTAAGGAAACTATTTGCAAAATAAGTTTTACCTGTGCCTGAATTACCCGCAATTGCAACGTGAGCATTGTTGTGAATTGATAAATCATTTAAGTTAAAATGAATTGGGGCATCTGTAGTTATATCTTTGCCAATTAATAATTTTATTAACCCAGCGTAATGCGTTTTTGTAATTGTTTGATTATTATTTTTAACATGGTCTGGATTAAATGAAACTTCTTCCATGCCACCAATTCCTCTTTCGATATTTTCAATTAAAAAATCAAGCCCAGTGTAATTTTTATTTACTTCAAACAACTTATAAATTAATTCTAAGCCGTTATCAATATGCATCTTTATGTATTTACCAATATTTGGGTCGGTTTTATATAAGCCATATTGTTGGCAAATAATTGAAATGTAATAATCACGATATTTACCAAATAAAATATCGTCTTTGTATTCTTTTCCTTTACTATCCTTTAAATCTTTTTCTAAACTTAAAACCATACCTTTTGATATTGAGTATGAAAACGCAATTCTTGAAACATAATTTTCTGTCCCAAGATTCATTTTTTTAGTTAGCTCCTGAACTACTGCTTTATTGGCTTCTGATGTTCTTAAATTAATTAGCATCGCTGTACATTTTGTTATACGTTTTTATAAAACGTTTAGGTTCTACTTGCAAAAATTCCGAACTGTCTTCGTGAACATTAGTAATCAAATATGTTTTAGATATATTTGGTTCTAACATATCAAATTCTTTCTGCGTTAATTCTTTATTTATTAAAGGGAATATTACTACTTGGTCTGATACTTTAGGATAGAAGTGTTTTACGATGTTCTCTGAATGTTGTTCATCAAATTTTTGCATTGGAGAATCAATAAATACAGGAAAGTCAATATTAGATTCTTCAACTAAACCACTTAATAGAGATGTAGCATACATTTGTTGTTCACCTTTAGATAAAGTTTCTTTTTTAATTTCTTCCTTTCTGCCATTAAATAATCTTATATCAATATCATCTCCAATAATATCAACTTGAACTTTTTTCACAAATCCTTTTTTATGCATTAATGTTCCTAGTCCTTTTAAAATTTGTTTTTCGAGCGATACTTTTTTATTTTCTTTAAATTGTTGAATGAACTCTTTAAGGTTAGATATTTGAGCAGTAACAAGAGCATCTTTTTCTTTATTTACTTTCGATACATCTAATTTTTGAGCAATTTCTTGAATTTTTTTATTGATTTGAATTTTACTATTACTTTTCTCTCCTTTTTCAAAAATCAAATCTTCACATTTTTTTTCAAGTTGAAAAATCTCATTATCTAAATTTTCTTTTCGACTGCGGTATTCTGCAATAATAATATCTTCTGAATTAGCCTCTGCATCTCTTAACTTTTTTCTAACCAAATTCAATTCGTTTTTCGCTTGATTTACATCTCCTGTTATACGCTTAAACGATTCTTTAAATGATAAACGGATGCTACTTAATAAGGCATTTAATTCGCTTTTTTCAGAATCTGAGTAATCATGTATTGTTTTGAAATCAGAGTTTAATTCAGGGGCATCAGCAAAAAAATGTTTTTTAATTAATTTCTCAAATAAATTTGCATAATATGTATGAACATTATGTTCTATGACAATTTCTGCGGGTCTTTTTTCATTAAATAAATCATTTAAAACTTTATCAGTAGTTCCTTTAATATTTTCTTGTTGATATTTTTGCTTTTTAAAATTAGACTCATTTTCGACTTGTACTGCCACATCAGAAAATTTAGAACCTGCAATTGCAAAAGGAATTATCTCGAATTGCTCTTTTAATTCAGCCATGTGGCTGTCTAATTTCGAGTTTAAATCAACTTCTTTTGAACGAAGTTTGTTTAATTCTTCAACCGTAATAGCACTACCTGCACGAATTAATTTCTCTTGAATATCGTTTGATTCTTTTCTTTTTTCAAGAATTTGTTCTTTTGATTCTTTTATTTTAGTGTCGCTAGCATTATTTGATATATCAATCTTATCACTGCTTGCTTTTAAATTAACAAGTTCTTCTTTTTCTTTATCGCTTGCTGAATCTTGACGAAGCTTTAATTGTAATTCTTCTAAATTACCTTTTAATTCCTCATATTTTTTAATGCCTAAAACCTCGCTATAAGCTTCACTTAATTTTCTTCTTTGTTCAGGGGTATTTATTTCAGCAAGAGCTGTGATTTTTTCAGCATCAAAAAAGAAAAATTTTGCAATTTCCTTGGGCAAAATATAATCACGAATAAAATATTCGGGCCCAAGTTCATTAGATAATTCACTTGGAATTCCATCAATTAAAATTTCAACAGTTTCTCCTGTTGTTGTTTCAATATCATAAGTGCGTTTAATTTTTATTTCTTTACAAGGCAAGTCTGGAATATTTAACTTGTTAAATGTTATAGCTACATGAAACTGGGTTTCTCCTTTAACTTTGGCTAAACGGTTTAATGAATTTATAATATATTTATTATATCCGCCCTGATCCCCAATTTCTTTTAAATAAAGGTCGTCAACTTCCTGCATTTGTTTACCTTATAAGCACCAAACCAGCGACATTAAAAAAGTTGTTTTACCAAAACCATTACGCCCACTGATTAGGAATATGTTTTTTGATTCTTCTGGGGTCAAATCAATAGTGTTAGAACCTTTATATATTCTAAAATTATCGAGTTCAATTTCTTTAATAAACATATTATTTTTTCTTTTTATTATCTTTTAAATAAACATCCAACACATTCTCTAAATGGTTAGCCTATTCACAATTTTTTTTTACAAAAATCTTTTTTGCCCTGTGCTTCCTTAATTTTAAAGAACGATTTTTTTTAATCACTACCGTAAATATACATAAAAATACTTTTAATTCGATGGTGGTGTGTGTGGTATGCGTAAATACCATTATTCTTTTGTTTGTCTTGTATCTCCTACTTTTGTATAGGTTTGTTCTCTTAGTAAATAAAAATCATGCAATTTATACACCGCTTAACTGCCTGTTTATAAATACGTTTTGCAATACACTAACATAAAATGACAACATTGGATATTAGCAAGTATCTATGTGTTAGTTTATCTTTGTAAAAAAATATACACCAATGACACATACATATTATCAAACCACAGATTCAGCTCCTACTACGTTTATGGGGTCGTTATTTTTATACTTGTTTAATTTTTATTCCCCTTCTTTTTTTACAATCAACACCCTTTAATGGTTTCAATTATACTGCAACGATTCCGATTATGAATATCTTAAAAAATTCTTATGGCGTAACAGCCGTTTTCAAACAAAAAGTGTCAAATTTCCTTACGAATGGTGGGTTTACAGGCTCTTCTCTTAACCGTATACCACAACGCAAAGAACCCAAACTCAAAACCATAGCCGAACTTTTGCAACCAACACCAACTAATACCGAAAAAAAAGAACGATGTATGTCAAGCAGAACAAAGTCAAAAATCAGAGCGAAGACAATTGCATTTTCTAAACTCTACAAAAAATTAAGTTTTATGACTTTAACCTTTGTGAATGAGGTAAGCGACGAACAAGGTGTTTTAATGCTTCGTAAGTTTTTGGACAACATGAAAAAAAGAAAAAAAGATTTTCAGTATTTGTGGGTAGCTGAAAAGCAAATAAACAACAAGGTGTTTAAAGACAATATCCATTTTCACATCATCACCAATAAATATTGGGATGTGGCTAAGTGTTGGAAGTATTGGGTTGATTTACAACAAAAGCATGGCATTGTACCGCGCCATGAACAGTTTAAGGCATCGTCAGCCTTTGATGTCAAAGGTTTAGTATCAAATAATATCAAAGGGATTTCAACTTACATCACTAAATATATTACCAAAAATGCCAGTACGTTTAAATGCCAAGTGTGGAACTGCTCTAAAAAAATATCAGCGTTATACACAGGGTTTTATTCTGACGAATCTTTTTTAGAAAATATTAAACGAGTGCCTGATATTAAAATTACAGAGGTTACAAAGGATTATTGTGATCTCCATTACATACCGCTTAATAAAACAACGATGCATTTTTACGATTCCATAGAACGCCAAAATAAAAAGATGTGGGGTAAAATTTAAAAACGATTCTAATTAACCCCATACTAGACAAATTCTTATTGTTCTTTGTAATGGTATCGTGTGCCTTTCAGTGTTCCTGTTTTAAATATCAAGGCTTCATTAGTAAGATAAGTTAAATCTTTTTTTAAGGTATTACGAGAGTAATGTTTAAATGCTTCTTCTACTTCGCTCATTTGCACTTTCTTTTTCTTTTTAACGAATGATAAGATTTCTTGTTGCCTCTCGTTTACATCTTTTTTAAACTTACTATATTGCTCATATTTCGCTTCCAATCGTTGCGTGAGTGTTATTAAGCAATCCATAAAGAATAACATCCACTGATCTATTTTTTCCGTTTTCTTGTATCGGTTTTTCTGACCATCCATCAAAGCCCTATAATAATCATCTTTTCGTTCTTCTATAATATGCTCAAAGGAAACGTATTGTGTAAATTCATAACCCTGTTGCATTAATAACAACGTGGTTAAAAGCCTTGATAATCGACCGTTTCCATCTTGATATGGATGTATCGATAAAAACTCATAAACGAAAGCTCCTGTTATCATAATGGGGTGCATATCTACTTTTTCAAAACGCTCATTAACCCACAACAATAACTCTTCCATTTCTTTTGCTGTTAATGCTGGGTCGGTTGTTTTAAAAATAGTTCGATGTGTCCCGTCAGGATAATTAGCTACAACTTGATTAGATAAGCGTTTATATTTGCCTTTATGGCTTTGGTCTTTGCCACTATGTTTTAATAAGATGCCATGTAGTTGATGTATATATCTTTCTGATAAAGTAATGTCTTTATAATTATCAAGTATTATGTGTAAGGTTTCGTAATAGCCGACAACCTCTTGTTGTTCTCTTGTGGTGAGCTTTGTTATTTTTACCGACTTCAATAATTTTTCTACTTCTGCATCTGTTAGGGTTGCCCCTTCAATACGAGTAGATGAGCCTATACTTTCTATGGTCGCTATTTTTTTGAGTTCTTTTAAATGTTTGCTATGTTTTAATTCTATGGTTTCCCAATTCCCTCTAAAACGGTCAATGATACCTAACTGTTTCATGATGTGCTGAAAAGTATCGCCTGTAAATTCTAATTTCTGTTTCATGGTTATGTGCTTTTTATGGATATATCCAAAACGTATCCAAATATATCCAAATATAATTTAAAATATTAACTAAAAGGGTGATGCTTTAAGAGTGTATCGGTTAAGCTGTCGATTTCTTGTAGTTCAAATTTCTCGGTGCTACTAATGTATTTGTGTCCTGCCATATACTGTGCTTGTCTTTTGCCATATACTTTTATCCAATGGATAATAATACTGGTTCGTAGTTGTGATGCGTTGTGTACTTTTTGATTGATGCCTTTTAATTCGTTAAGGATACGATACAGGTGATTGTCGATGTTGCCGATAAATAGCGATTGGTTGTTAGTTGTTTGTTTTTGGTTGTTGGAGTTTTGTAATTGTGGCAATCCTTCGTTGATGTATTTATAAAGTTGTAATATTTGATTGGGATACAATTTTAATTCTCTTGATGCACCACGCTTACACTTTGGTATATAGATAGTGCCATCGTTTAAATTAATGTGATCTAAGCTCATTTTAGCTATCTCGCCACTAATTGCGCCTTGCCATATTAATAAGCCTGTTAAAACGTTGTTTCTTTGCTTTACAAAAGGTGTTGTTGGATTATTTGTTTTTGGTTGTTGAAGCTTTAAGTACTGATTATATAATTGCTCAAGCTCTGTGTAAGATAAAATGTTTTGTGTAATGGTTTTTAGTTCGCCTTTTAGTTTTATTTTTTTGGTTGGATTTCTTTCAATGATACCAATGTGTTTGAGGTATTCGTAATATTTGCTTAGGCTGTTTAATCTTAGTTTAATGGTTTGTACTTTGATGTTATTGGTTTTTTGTTGTTTGATAAAGTTGAGTAATTCTAAGTAAGTGAGGTTATCTATGCTTGTGTATTGTTCCTGTGTTGCCCATGAATGAAAGCGTTTCATATTATTGATGTGTTCGCTAATGGTTCGTTGGCTTAGTTTTTCGGTTTGTAAATAGCTTGTGTAGCCTTCTAATTTCATAGTAGATAAAGGATTAATGATGTAAGATGAATGATTGATTATAATTGTGTGAGATTGCTTCGTTCCTCGCAATGACGCACTATGTGAGTATATATTTGAGTTGATTCTAAACTACTATGTCCTAAAAATTTTGCAATGTCTTCTATTTTCATCCCGCTTTGTAAAAGGTGTGTTGCAATGGAGTGGCGGAATGTGTGTGTTGCAAAATCTTTTTCTATGCCTGTGAGTTCTTTTAAATAAGCGAAGCGTTGATAAAACGCATTCATGCGCTTGCCTTGCTGATTAAGGAAAAAGGCTTCATCATCTGTGTTTTGTTTTTTATTTTTTATGTTTAGTTTTTTGTTTTTATAACTGCCGATGATATATGTACCGTTATTCATTAAAAACCATTCTCGCCCCTGTTCTAAATAATCTTTGATGTCTTGTAAATGTTTGCTTGCGATTGGTACATAGCGTTGTTTGTTTCCTTTGGCTTTTCTTACGAATACTAAACCTTTATAAGTATCTATATCATATATATTTAAGCGTGTGCCTTCGTCTTTGCGTAATCCGCAACCATAAAACAGGGCTATGATGGCTCTATCTCGCTGTCCTATTGCAAGTGTATTTTCTCGATGTGGTGTAAAGGTTGCTTCATACAAAAGTTTTATTTCTTCTTTGGTTAAAATTGTTTTTTCTAAACTCGTTGATACTACTCGCTTTGGCGTGATGTCTAAAATATGTTTATCGGTGGCGTTGATATATTTTGCAAAGGTATTTACGGCGTTGATTATTTTATTTATACTGCTTGTGCTTAATCCTGTGCCTGTTCGCGCGCTCTTACGTGTTTTGATGTATGTAATAAAATCGTATGTTCTTTTAGCTGTTACTTGATTGATTTGAGTTATATTTTTTTCTTGTAAGTAATATAAAAATTCTCGTACGTGTATTGGCCACGAGTTCGTGGTGGTTTCGGAGTAGCCTATGATTGCTAACCACTCTTTAAAGCTTTGTTCTAAATAAATGAAGGATGTGTTTGTGAGGGTTAAGTGTTTCATGTTTTTTTAGGGGTGTGTAGTACTTTTGGTGTTTTATACAACTACTTCGCTTTTTCCTTTGTTGGCTTGGCTTTAAGTGGTTGTACTACCGATACAACCGCTTGCAACTGCTTAACTGCTTGGAGGCTTTTGGCATGACTTTGTTCTAATACTTTTTGTATGTGTTCTTCTAATACTTTGTATTCGTTGGGATTAGTGATACTATATGTAAATCCTTTTTTTTGATTGCCTGTATTTTTTTTGATGTAACCGTTTTGTATTAAGCTTAACATGTGTTGCTTTTGGCTGTTGACATTGAGTTTATAGTGTTGCCGTACTTCTTTGGTTTTAAATTCAATATGTTGCTGTTCTTTTAAATATGTTTTTAGTAGTTCTAAATAGTTACGTGTGGCTCCGTTTAATTCATCTGACTTGCGTAATAAAATATGTTTGATTAATTCGTTGGCTTGCTGTATGTCTTCTATTGTAGTGGTAATAAAGATTTCGCCTGTGTCGGTGTTTACTTCTTCTTGCCGTTGGTATTGATTGTAAAACGTAATAGCTTCTATAAATTGTAAGTAGTGTGCATTGGTGCGACGCTTTTTAAATACTTCGTTTGGGAGTTGTAAATATTCGGCATAGGGATTTATAATGGTGACGGACTTTAACAGGCGTTGCGCATTTTGTAATAAATTTTTGGCTTTGTGTTCTTCTTCTTTATCTATTTTGCCTGCATAGCTCTTGCGTTGGTAATCCATAATTTTTGCGTCTTGCGCTTCGCTATCGTCTAAGTATATAAGGAATGAACGGTTTGCGTTGTCTTCGTATATCTGTTCGTCTGTTGTACATGAGCCAATGCAAACAGGGCCTTCTACTTTTTTAGTGATCGTAATGGTATCGCCTTTGCTATTTTTGTGTGATACTTCTTTGATGATGTATTTTTTAGATTGCAGTTCTCTGATTGGGTACATCGAGCTTTCAGCGCCTGTTAAGTCTTCGAGTAATATTAGTTTGTGTTTTAAAATGGTTTGTTCTTGATAGTAAAAACTATTAGGTGATAAGGCGGTGATTTCTTTTTTATCTTCTTCGGGGATGCATTGCGCTACTTTTTCTTGTAAATAACTCTTTCCTGTTCCGCTACTAGCAAGGGATATAATGTGTAGTGGGTTTTGTAGTTTGCGAGTTGTGAAAATTAGATACATAATGATGCGATTTGTTTCTTCGCCTACGATGCCAGAACGACCTAAGTAGTCAGATGTTAGATGTAAGAGGTTGTGTGTTTGTAAAAATTCTTTGGCTTCTTTAATTTCTTCTTCTGTGAGGGTTTTTGTTTTGATTTGTTGGTTTTTGGATTGCTCAATTTCTTTTAAACGATAGGCTTCGAGTTCATTAATTAAATTACCTATGGCTTTTTGTATGTATTGTATGCCTACTTCCAAGCCTTCGGCTGTTGTTTTGCAAAAGCGTTGTAGCGCAGAGTTGTTGTACAAATCAAGCGTATGGCGTTGCTCGCTATTAAAGTGCTTTACTTTGATGGTGGCTCGCATGTTGTTCATCACATCTAACTTGATGCCTCCTAATACTTCAAAATGGATTTGTTCGTGGGAGTATAATAGGTGTTCGGGGTTGGTGGTGTTTAAGGTGGGGTTGGATTGCATAATATAGGTTACTTTAATTGTTGATAATTTTAGATATAGTACTTATTGGTGACAAATATAATACATAGGTTTTAATCAAACAACACCTTTAGGATTTGCATAGCATAAATAAGTGTCTTATTTTTGCTTTTAATACCGCTTTAAGGTGTTTTTAATTACTTATTTATGACTTTTGGAGAACGTATAACATACCAACGCAAGCAAAAAAAATGGTCGCAAGATGATTTAGCCAAAAAAATTGGCACCTCTGCGCCTATTATTGGGCGCTATGAGCGTGATGAGATTAAGCCTTCTATTGAAGTGGCTTCAAAGATTGCTGAGGAATTAGATGTTACTATTGATTACTTAATTAATGGGACTGCTATTTTACTTGATAAACATAATATCGAACGTTTACAGGATATACAAAAGTTGAACGACGACGATAAACAACATGTTTTAACTACGCTTGATGCGCTTTTAAGAGATGCTAAGGCTAGGAAGGCGTATGCTAAATAATTATATACTTAAAAATTATTTACTTAAAACCGTTTGAACAATATGAAAATACTACATTATATACAAGAAAACAGACTAGCGTTTTGGATTTCGTTATTTTATGTGATTTTAGGGGGTATTGCGGTTTGCTCAACAAATCCTGATGATCTATTATATAGCGAATTACTTGATTGGGTATGGTTAATTACTTTACCTGTAAATATGATTAGTTTAGCGTATGATTTTACTAGTGGAAGAAACTATTTTGTAATAATAATAATTCAAATAGTAATGTTTATTCCAACATTTATAATTATTTCAAAACTAATAGCTATAAAAAGAAATAAGTAAATAGTGTAAAAAAATAGAAAGAGAAAATTGTTATAATTCAAACTTTGTTTATTTAAATATAATTGAATTCACACTATGGGTAAACTCATCTTCATAATTATTAAAATTACCTTCTATAGTATTATATGTAATAACAAATAAATCTCCTTCAATAATGGTACTGATCGAATAACTTAAAAACACCATTTGTGATGATACAATTCTTTTTAAAAAACGTACTCCTTTAAATGACGAATAATTAATTTCTTTAACCTCTTCTATTTTACTTTTAGAATCAGAGAAACCATTTTTATATTCTTCGGATTTTAGAAATTCGTAGTTTGTTATAGGTGATTTTGCTCTAATTATATTTATCAAATATTTAACCGAAGAATCAGGATTCATTATTGTAAATAAATCCTGATAGCCAGTATTTGTATGATCTATTTGATGTTTATATATTTTCTCTATATCAATTTTCAACTTATTTTGCACACAGTCTACTGTAAGATATTTATCAGAGTTTAGAACAAAAAAAGTTATGCAAAAAAAAAGATATTTCATTTTTAATAAGTTTAGTTAATAATTTATTTAAATATTTTTAATGAGGCGCCCAATTATTTACACTTTCGATGCCTTTTGATGTTTCATATTTAACATCACTTATAAAGTCAGCTATATCATTATAAATATTTGTAGGAGTATCTTTAACCACAATTAATACCGCTTTAACTACTAATAAGTAATTTGAAACAATAATAACAGTAGCAGCTCTCTTTCCTGTTGTTCCAATTGTTAATGGCTTTCCTTCATATGTGTTTGGTTTTGCTCCGGCAATTGGTAAAATAACATAATTTTCTACAACTTTAGCTACTCCCTTTAAACCAACAATTCCTAATTCTAAATCACCCTTCAAATTTCCCGCAGTTCGATGTGTCCAATCGCCACTTGTTTGATCATGAGGTTTACCTCCATACTCATCAATATAATCATTTCCTTTCGGTGTGAAAGTTTCTGTACCATCGTTATGTTTTGGATTATTTTCAGTACCCAAATAGACAGAGCCCATACGGTTTTTACCCACAGTGGCAGGGTTTACTGCTTTTGGATCTGGTGTCTTTGCAGAATTTTCTGCTTTTTTGTCTTTAGTAGACGTTTTAGTTTCTGTTTTATTTTTCACCTTACTACTTTCCAACCCTTCTAAATCAACCGCTAGTATTGGATTATTTGAAGCAAATTGATACGTTGAATAAAAAGGGAATTCTTTAAACATTGGATCAATACTCCAGAACTTGCCTAATCGTGGATCATATCCTCTATATTTAAAATCTATGTGATTTCCATCTCCACTAATTTCATCATCTTTTTCTTGTTTATTAAATGAATAACGATATTTAGAACTACTGAACGTCCTTCCGACTAACGGTGCGCCAAATGGAGTGTAATCAGTGGCATTAACCACATCAGGAAGAAAAAAATCAATCACGTTATCTCCGTTATTATCTACTGCAATTTTCCTATCAGATAGAACTGTAAGTACATTCCCTAATTCATTCAACAACCCACGTTTACGGAGCATTAATGTTTTGGCTTTTTGTATAGCTAACATGTGTTGTATTAGCTCTACTTGGTCTCCAGAATCATTACACGCTTTAGAAAGAAGTTCTGCTTCCTTTTTATATTTTTCATCGTGTTTTCCCATTTTCATATCTTTATTATAGATTTTATTATATATATCAGAAACTTTATATGTGTATATACCGTCCCTATACCACTGTATTTGTATTGCTATCAGTTCTTGATTAGTAATTAACTGTGTGCCTGGTTGTTCTTTATTAATTTCATCTTGAGCTTTTAAAACACTTTCCAAAATTTTAGCTCTAATGTTTGGCTTATAAGGGCCGTATTGTCCCTCTAATAATTGGCGGTTACCTCTACCAAATTTTTCTCGATACTCCTCTTTATTATCTCTCGATTCAACCAAAAAATCTCGTATTTCAGATAATGGTTCCATCCATGCTTCGCCATTTTCTATTAGTGCATCCATTGATTTGTCTTTTGAAACAACTGTACAAACCCAACACCCAAAACGACTACTGCCACATGATGGAGTAGTTTCATCGATAACTAGAGGGCAATCACCACTATTAGCATTGCGATACAAAGTAACTAATTCCTTATGAGTACCTCCCCAAGGTGGAGAAACTTGCATCAAATATTGCCATAATTCATTAGTCGTAATGTCCTTTATTGGAGCATATACAAAAGCATTAGGTAGAACGTGCTTTCTTAAACGCTGCCCTTTAATTTCGTGTTTTTTTATTGAACGAGCTCTTGTAGCACTTTCCGCCGAACGTGTACCTAATAAAATAATTGCCTCCCCTTTTTCACTAATTTTTTCAGTAATAAAACGAGTAGTTGGATTGATTTTTAAACGTTCGGTACACCACCTAAACATATTCGTTGGGGCAGGATAACCTTTGCCAGCAACATTTAACCAAAAAGTATCTTCCAATCTAGGTCTTGTTCTTTCAACCCTAATGGGTAATCCTTGTTCTACTGCTGATTTTTCAACTCTTTTCAAAGTTCTTTCAATAAAATCAACTATTCTAGGATTTTCAACTAATGTGTCGTTACAAACCACATAAATATCGCGTGTCCAAGCAACATCTTTAATTTTAGATAAAGCGTTCCAAACTAATTGTAACAACAGAGTTGAATCCTTTCCACCACTAAAACCAATAATCCAAGGACGAGGGTCATCATCATGAAGATACTGGTCAATAATTTCGGATTCTATATATTCGATATTAAGATTCATAAGGTTGAAAAATAGGGAAAATAAATGAATTTATCACTCTATTATTATCTTATTTAATACTAAAATTTCAAATAAAATTTAGTATTTGTTAATACTTCTGTAAAAAATATTAATTTGTGCCCTTATGTGGAGAATGGTTCAGAAAGAAATACGTTGCCCTAAATAGTTTGCAATTTCTATTGTAGCATTTTGTAATTGATTTTGCTCATCAACAATATTTAAAATAGAGTTAGTTGGATTAGGGGTAAACATTTACAGCATAGTCACGTACTAACTCATTAATACCAACTACATCCGTGCAATTTAAAGAGACTGGTTTATGATACAACGTAAAACTATTATCTGAATAACATCTGAAATCGCCATTGACATAAAATCCAACATCAGTAGCCATAGTTGACTTTTCTATATATGCTGGGTTTAGAAAATACCGAATACTCCCCAATTTTTCGTAAACCGTATCATTATAAGTTGTTACAGTTGCTGTAGGCCAGCCACCCACTTGATAAGATAATATTAATTTTTTTAAACTAACAGTATTGATAATCACGTGTCCTATATCTAAAACAGTTACATACCTGCGTGTTACATCCAAATTAGGATCTCCTATTCTTACACGTAACCACTTATCACCAATTATTGCATTAAAATTAAAAAGTGTATCTATATTACCATTAAAAAGAGTTACTAATTTATTATTATCGTTAAGTAAAATGAGGGGGTAATTTGTAACAAAACCATTCCCATAACGAACCGTTTTTAATTTTTTATAGGTTATTGTATTAATTATTGAATCGCTCACATAATTTAATTTTAAATAGCTGTACAAAAAGGGTGGACCTTATTGATGTCCATAATGCCACTCGGCACCTGACGTGCTCCACATTTGTGCCTTACTGGCAAATAAAGTTGATACAAAAACAATTAATAGGAGCGATTTTTTCATAACTTTTAATTTTTAAAGAATTAATTAATTATGAGTTTATGAGTGTATAAAATAATGTTTCCTGAGGTAACTGCAACCATATAAAATATTATGTAAATACATTTATAAAAAAAATACTGTTATCTTCTTAAAAACATTAACAGAATTATTAGATAAATTTTAAACAGGCTCTAAGCTCTACTTAAATTTTATATTAGCTTTTACAACTTCGTAACCTGTTCGGAAATTGTAGTTTTTCCCATTGATAACCTGCACATTGTTTTTATAAAAATTAATAACTAACGACACTGTTTTGCCTGAGCCAATAGTAGCTAAATCAGATGCTGTGAAATTTAATGTAGTTGGAGTATTTGTTAATTTTTGTATACTAGTTAAAGTAACTGGATTTGTCATTGTTGCAAAATAGGTTTCTACTATATCAGCACCGCTATAATTAGTTAAGGGAATTGATATCCCACTTGCTATCACAAACGAATCGGCAATAGCTGCGTAACCTGTATAAGTAGGATAAGGCGTTGTATTAGAAAAACTAAAACTTGGCACAGCACTAGAACCTGTTACAATCCAATTATGGGGTGTACTATAGGTGTTTGTGGTAGAATCGCCATAATAATATTGTGCACCATAAGCATCTTTCTGAAACGTAGTTCCGTTTAAACTTACGTTACCCATATCTAATAAAGAACCTACCATTGGGTCGTCGTTTACTAATGTTGTATTTGAGATATAAGCATTACTAAAATTGGCTTGATTGCTAACTAAGGTATTAGTTATAATAGTTGATTTACGGCTCGAAAAAACAGCATAGTTACCTGTAGTTGTACCGCCACCTCCGCCAGTAGTTGTAGGTGCAGGCGTTTCTGTTTTTTTACAGGCAATTAGACTTAATAAGCCTATACATAAGATGGAAATTTTTTTCATTGTTTTTTATTTTAATTAATAATTGTTACCCCAGCCTTTACAAAGCTAAACATATTTCGGAATAAATATTTTTTGCCTGCAACCGTTTGATAATTGTAATTAATGGCTTCTATTTTAACTACCGCGTTAGTACCGACAAGCAAAGGACTAAACATAGATGGCGTTAAATAATATTTGTTAGCATAATTGGGTGCTTGTAACGCAATATAATTTGGCGAAGATGCATTGTTGTTATCATTAACAGTTATTCGTATACTATCTGCATGTAATATATTATTAATGGTAACAAAAAGTGTGTCCGATTTTTTTAACGTATTGCTAACCATACTTTGATTAATAGTAAAACTAGGAAAAACCCCATTATATAAAAAATTCATATTGGGTATTGCGTCATGTCCACTCACTTTCCAATGTTGTTCTGTAAAATTATCATCACTGTCTTCTGTGTCAGAATAGAATTTTTTAACATTGTCATAATTTAATGGCTCATTATTAAATTTTACATTCCCTGCTTTACTAAAAACCGTTGTTGGTATAGTTAAACTAGGCGTATAAGTAAAATACGCCGCCATACCATAGCCTGTAATTAAGAGGTTATTATTACTATTATTACTGGTATTATAATGATTTGTTTTATCAATAATAAATACACCGTTTATTAAATTGGATGAGGCAGTTTGAGCTACTAATCTCATAGCAACTATCGTTGCCATACCGATAATTATTAATTTATTTCTCATTATTCTTTAATTATTTTCTGAGTTTTGTTAGTACCATTGGTCGTTGTAAATTTTAAAATATACGTACCGGCAGCATACGAACTTAAATCAATACTAACTCCCGAATCCATTTGTTTTAATGCATTATTGCTATAAACTATTTTACCACCCAAATCCATCACGGTGATAAATCCTGTTTCGTTATCCGCTAATAAAAAATAGGCGCTTACTTCATCTTTAGTCACTGTAGGCTTTACAAATAACTCTCGGCTATAATCAGGGTTAGCCGTTTTTAACATAGTCTCTAGTGGTGTTTCTTCTGTCGGTAATTCTGTAATTAAATTTTGATCATGCTCGGTTACAGGTTCTGTATTTAAAACAGCCATTTGCTCAGGGTAGTTAACGGTATGAAATCTTACGCCATTAGCGTAACTATCGTCAGCCATGCTGTTAGATTCTTGCCCGGAACTATCAGCGCCATTAGCCATTCTAAACACACCAACATCAGCAGCGCAATCAAATTTTTGAATGTAGGCATGAAAGTTAGGTCCCGAAGTTGTGCTGCCGTTACCTGTAAGCTGAAAGCCTGAACCAAAATAAATAGTTTTACCTGCGCGCCATACCGTTGGGCTAAAACAAGCAACTGTTGTATTTTGAGCATCAATAGTTTCGTAGGCATTTACATTATGACATGGCAAACCATTTTGATTATAAATTTTAATATCACTTAAATCTGTCATTGTATTCTCATTATTATATAAATAATATAAATTATGGTACAGCATAAAATCAATTCCATTATATTCGCCTGTTGGATATGAATTAGTACCTAATAATGTAGGATTTGTGCCCCTCCTATTAGGATGATCACATCTATTATCTGAACTCCAGTGATAAGTTGATTGGTTATTTCCAAAATTATAAATACCATCGCAAGGCGCTACATTTATTAAATACTCAAATGAATAATTTTGATTCGGAACATAAGCTGGCAAATCATGTAAGAGAGCATGGGCAATAGGACCATGATCGAGAGGAGCCTCGTCTGTATAAGCATTTATGCTAATTGCCGAATTTGTAATATTTTGAATGGATGCAGGTATCGTGTAATTTATAGCAATGGTTACTAATTTCCAGATCCATCCGAATATAACGCCAAACCAACCATGAACATAGGTTGATATAGTTTGTTGTATAAATTGGGCAGGAATATTTGCATATACGCAATTACAAATAGCCGCTAAATTTACATTAAATGCTCTTGAGTCCATACCTAAGTATTGATTACCAGCGTTATAAATAGGTACATCAGCTAATGTATTCCATACATCAAAACCAATTGTTTGTGAATAATTATTGTGATAAGTACTTCCCCCAGTTGGCACACCAAGTGTATTATTCATAGGCATGGTGTAGCTATCACTTGTAATAAAACTCTCACCTTCGGCTAAAGGGTAACCATAAGTAGTAGCATTATCGCCAGTTGAAACATTATTACAATTGACAGGGTTTTTAATATGCCAGCCTGTAGCCAAAGAACCAGTACAACTGCTGCCATCTGCAATATTTTTAGCATCTCTAATATGATCTATAATGCGTTTAGCTTGTTTACGTGCTTGTTCTCTGATGCTTGTTTCTCCTGTGTATGGAAAAGCAGCTGTGCCATCGGTGACGCTTGACCCTACAAATTTATTGACGAATGCTAAGCCCAATAATAAATCGTAAGCTTGATCTTGACTTTCAGCAAAAAGACCAGCTCCTGTTTCAGCCCATCCACTCCAACTACTTTCAGTTTTAAACATACCTGTTTGACAATTGGAATGAAAACCATGATCGCCTGACTCAGCAGTATTAGGTTCTGGATCATTTCCTGGGCCAACTGTCCAGGGTAATACATGGGACGGATTTCCATCCCATGTATTATAGTAATTAAAATGGTCATAATTATTAAATACAAAATTTTTAGGAATATCATCTCTTACAAAAAAACCATTAAGTGTATTTGTTCCATTAACCGTTGCTCCTTCTGCTTTATAATCTACTCTGTCAAAAGCATTCAGTGCGCAAAATAATTCGTGCTTCACTTTATCCGTGTTTTGAAAATGTTTAACCAACAAGGCATATTCTGTGGCTAATTGTGCAATATATAACCCTAGGGTAGAAGTTCCGTCCCCTATTTTCATATTTGACCTCACATCAGGGCTAGTAAAACCAGAACTTGTTGATCCCCTCTGATTAAAGGGGAAGCTCTCACCATCACCTATACCAACTTTTACAAAATCATTATTAAGGCGTGATTTATACCACCAATATTTGCGATGATTATCCGTTGTAGTTTGAGCAAAAGTTGCATTACTGATAATAATTATCAATAACACATTAATTTTCAAAAGTAATTTCATAGGTATTGTCATTATAAGTTGTTTTAATTTTTGATTTTTTTCCATTTTTATCTAAATAAACTATTTGCCAAACAACTTCGCCACTTCTATTTTTAATAAAAATCTGTTTGTTATAATAGTATGGCAGTGGAGTTCCGCCAATATTGATGCTTTTTTTGTCACTACTCCATGTATAGCTTAAATTTCCATCAAATAAATCAGAAGAAACACTATAATAATTAGCCGCATGTCCCGAAATTGTAAATTTTTCAGTTTTAACATCTCTAACTGGATTTCCATAAGGATAAACTGCATTAGGTATAACAGGTGCATAATATAAATTTAGCAAATCTAAGCTATCAATACCATTTACTACATAAGCAGTAATATGTCCATTTATAACTGGTATATCGGTAGGGTTCTTAAACCAAACCGTATTTTCAGGATATTTTTTACAAGTCGTCAATAAGCTAATAATTGTTATTACTGCTAGGATGGTTAATATGGCTTTTATTTTCATGAGTTTAGTTTTTGGTTTATATAAATATAAGCAAAACTATTTTTTAATTTCTTTTTTAAGCGCGTCTATTTCTTTTTGTTGTTGCACTATGTATAAGGTTAACTCTTCTATTTTTTGTAATAAAATAGCATCCATTTCGGCCGTATTAATACCGTTGGTTTTTACCTCCTGTTCGCTTGGCACAGATGGTAAGTGTTTATTAGTGTTATAAAAATGTTCTACTTCTGCTAATGGCAATAGTTTGTAATTGGTATCAAATACAAAATCAGCCCATTTAGTGGGATCAACCACTACCAGTTCTTTACAAGCCAGTTTGCCATCAAATTGAAACCCACTATTAGCATGTATGTGGGTAGCTTGTATGTGTTTCGTTCCAAAAAATATTTGTCCATTATTTTTAACGCTCATGCGTAAAATGTTATTGGTTCTAATATTAAAATCAAAATTTTCAATAGTTCCTATCCATCGGTTGTTACTGTTTACATGATTACCATAAGTTTGCCATGTAAAAGGAATAACAGGAGGTGTTGGGCAAGGGCTAGCGTCTAATACGTTTTCTAAATTTTTAACTTGAAATGCATCTAAAGAAACTAAATGCTGAGTGCCAGTAGGTGTTGTTTGTGTCATTAACAATTGCAAACAAGGATCAGGAGCCACAGTTAGGTTTGCAAAATTAACCGACCCAGAAATATTTAAATTAGCAACAGAAGTAGTACCCGCAACTTTCATATTGCCGCCAACTATAGCATTACCATCAATTAAAATATCCTTTAATGCACGCATGGTGTCTTTAGCTATCACTTCGCCAGTTGCTGTTACATCCCCAATAGCAGACACACTTCCTTTGGTAGAAATATTATTTATTACATGTAAGGAATCACTTACCTTTAGGTTACCCGTAATAGTAGTTGTTGTTACTGTTTGCGCCTATGAAGCTACGCTCATGGCTAAGCAAGCTATGGCAATGGAAAGTTGTTTTTTCATAAATAAATGTTTAATAATTATTTTGTTCCAAGATTTCTAAAAAATTCGTCGATAGCCAAACAAAAAACCATGTTTCGTACACCCTATATGGTTGTAAAATGAAAAAAAGTAAGAATAAATGAAGAATGTTGAACTTTTATTCTTTTTATAATGTGTTATACCATAAATTAGTGTGCAAAATATATTGTATGGAAAATTATGTAAATGTTCAATTAGGGCAAAATTTAAAAAATTTGCGTGAAAAAAATAACGTGAAGCAAATAGAAGCCGCAGTATTATTTGGGGTTACACAACAAAATTACAGTAAAATAGAATGCGGAAAAGTAAATTTTTCAGATAAGATTTTAAATACTATTTGTAGCTCTTTTAATGTTACTCCAAATGACTTTTTAAATTATCAAAATATCATTTCCTCGATAAAAACAGCAGAAAACAAAGATATTGATAAAGCATTAATTGACCAGCTAAAATGGCGGATAAAGATGCAAAATTTAAGGATAGCAGATTTAGAAATTGAAGTAAGGCAATACAGAAGAAATTTTATTGTTGGTGATGACGGCCCACCAATTTATGTGATGATATAATCATGGTTTTATATCATTATCTAAATCATCTATGATTTTTTTTCTCTTAATTTTCCAAATATAAGATTCGTAACCTAATTTTATGGCATCGTTCAATTCTTCTTCATTCCAAGGTTTTTCCATCGACCTAAAAACATAGCCTTTCTTAATAGCCTCTTTAATTTCTATAGTTTCGTTAAAGGCTGTCATAATAATTCGAGTTTGCTCAGGATATTTTTTTACAGATTCAGCCAATAATTCTGTTCCTAGTTTTGTGGGCATTCGTTGGTCTGTAATTAAAACATGAATATCCTTCACATTATCTAATATTGCTTCTGCTTCTTTAGCCGAAATAGCGGTAAACACAGTATAAAACCTTCTAAAATAAGAAGTAAAGCCTGTTAAATTTCCTATCTCATCATCAACATAGAGAATATTTATATTTTGTTTTTCCATAAATTTAAGAAAGTTAAAAAAGAATAAAAATAGAGTTTTATTTCGGCTCTTCGACAAAAACAGTGGTACCGATATATCGGTATTATTTTTTTATTATCTTTTGCTTGACCAAAAGATACAAAAGTCAAGGCGTAAAGCCATATCCATTTTTTCTTCGCTCAAAAAGCCTTCGTAGCACCGCCAGAAAAATATGTATATCGCTCCTTTTATTCATGTTTATTTATTTTACCTTTCGGGATAAATGAGTGCTTCGCAATTCGCCAAAACCTACCGCACACTTACCAACGTATAAGTTAGTTTATTTAACTCAATTCCACTGAAAATATCGAAGAACCTTTATTTCTCACCTTACTAATCAAAATAGTTTAAATTTTAGAATCTTATGCTTTTATTAATAAAATACGCTAAATAGCTAAAGGTTTTTCAATAAATCTTATATTTCTTTGCTCTGCTTTTTCTTTATGTAAAGGGTCAAGTGAAGCCGAAAGCAAACATATATCGCCATGTTTTTTATGTAAATCTAATGAACGGAACATATCTATAAATTCAAAGCCGTCTTTTATAGGTAAATAAATCTCTACGAAAATAAGTTCGTATTTGATGTCTGTTTCTTTGAGATAAACTAAAGCCTTATCAGCAAATCTGAAAGACATAACATTTGTAGCACCGTGAATTTCTAAAAGTTTGTGGTTTACAAAATTGTCGATGTGATTATTATCAACGAAAATAACTGATTTAATTTCATCAGAAAAATTAAATAATCCGTTTAGTTTTCCCCAATTACTTGAAGGAGTTAAGTTTGTTTTCATGTTTTTACCATTAAACTCCCTTAAAATAGGGAGCATGTTACCGACTAATTCTACTCAAAGGGGCTCTGGTAAGCCTAACCGAATAGAAAATAGAAAGAATAACACGCCCGTGCCGTGTTGCTCAAACTGTTTTTTTGTCGACTTAAAAATTTACCAGATTCCTTAGACAAAAAAATATTGCACAACGCAATTTTTATAATTTATAGTACAACGGTATAACAAAAATGTATTGGATTAATGAAAATGAGATGATTTTTTTTGAGTATAAAACAGGTGCACAAAAACTCCTCGATAAGAACACATTGTTTATCGAAGATATCACATGACTCCCTGACCAATCCACAAATAATTTTTTATTGACATGATATCAATTCTATTATTTTGTGAAATCAAAATAAAGTAATCTCAATCAAACTGAATATAAAATAATAAAAAGTGAGTGGTGTTAAAATCATCACGTACTAATTTTGTATACAATTTAAGCAAAAAACTTTTTTAAATAATGGAAATGATTAGATTAGAATATAACGAATATCAAGGGGGCTTCCATTTTAACTCTGGTTTACGAGAGCCCAATACATTAGGTTGGATTACAATTTGCAGTAGCCTTTCTCGTAAACAATGTGTAGAGTTTACAGATTTAATATTAGAAAAATATCCTGCAATCAACTTTGAAAATAAAAGTAAAAATTCCGTTGATTATCCAAACCTAAAATTAATAAAACAAGAGTTTGTTGATTTTCTATTGACATAAGATAAGAAATGTTACACAAACAAAAGTAAATCAACAAAAAGTAAAAAAAAAGTGGGTGATACTTACATCTAAATTAAATAATTTTAGTTTATAATTTAAGCAATAAGCAAATGGAAGGTTTATCAATTATAGAGGGTCAAACACTTAGGAGGTGGGAACAAAGATTATTGAATATAGAGCAAAATCAATTAGCTATTATGAAACTAATACAGTTTTTAATGCCACCTCTCACTCAAAGTCATATTCCTGATTTTATTTCAATTGCTGATGCCAGTAAAAAATACCATGTTAGTAGAGTAACAATCAACAATAAAGTTAAGTTATTTGAAAAAATGAATGATAGAGAAATAGATAGATTACAATCAGGGAAATATTATTTAATAAATGAAGCAGAGTTGCAAAATGCACTCAGACTAAAATCTTTAATTCAACATAAATTTAACACATAGATTTAATTTATTTATAGGATAATGTTTAAAAAGTCAAGCAGGTTTTGCTTGACTTTTTGATTTTTTAATTACCATGTAGAGTTACTAATATAAAAGTTATTAACAGCAAAAATTGCTAAGTCTAATTTCTGACCCCCAACTTGCCCCCGAAAATAAAAAACCCCTGTATTTACAGGGGTTTTCATCTATTTAATGTGGAGAATACCGGATTCGAACCGGTCACCTCTTCACTGCCAGCGAAGCGCTCTAGCCAAATGAGCTAATCCCCCTTTTTTGAAATTCAAAATGTGAAATTAAAAATTTTAAATGATTACTAAAAATTTAAAATCTAACATTTATAATTTAAAATTATTTAAAGTTTCGCTTTAATCTCAACCATATCATATCCTTCAATAATATCATCAACTTTAATATCATTAAAGCCATCAATATTTAATCCACACTCATAACCCGTAGTTACTTCTTTAACATCGTCTTTAAAGCGTTTTAAAGAACCTAAGCCACCAGTATGAATTACAATACCATCACGGATTATACGTATTTTAGTATTACGCATGACTTTGCCATCTAATACATAACATCCTGCAATTGTACCAACTTTAGTAATGTTAAATACTTCTCTAATGATAATGTTACATACAATTTTTTCTTCAAATTCGGGAGCCAACATACCTTCCATCGCCGCCTTAATTTCATTGATAGCATCGTAAATAATAGAATATAAACGAATATCAATTTCTTCGGTTTCTGCTAATTTACGAGCCGTTACAGAAGGACGAACTTGGAAGCCAACAATAATAGCGTTAGAAGCACTAGCCAACATAACATCTGTTTCGCTGATAGCACCAACCGATTTATGAATAATATTTACTTGTATTTTTTCAGTAGATAATTTTAATAACGAGTCAGATAAGGCTTCAATAGAACCATCCACATCACCTTTTACAATTAAGTTTAATTCTTTGAAATCGCCTATTGCTAAACGTCTTCCAATTTCATCTAATGTAATATGTTTTTGTGTACGAATTCCTTGCTCACGTTGCAACTGTAAGCGTTTATTAGCTAATTCACGAGCTTCGCGTTCATCAGACATCACATTAAATTTATCACCTGCTGTAGGAGCTCCATTTAAGCCAAGTAATTGAACCGGCATAGATGGGCCTGCTTCTTTTACATTAATACCATGTTCGTTGGTCATGGCCTTAACTCTACCACTATAACAACCTGCTACAACAATATCACCAACACGCATCGTACCTTTTTGAACGATGATATCAACTACGTGACCACGTCCTTTATCTAATTTTGCTTCAATAACCGAACCTGATGCACGAGCTTTTGGGTTTGCTTTTAAATCTAATAACTCAGCTTCCAAAACAACTTTTTCTAACAACAATTCAATGTTTTTACCCATTTTTGCTGATATCTCCTGACATTGTACTTTTCCACCCCATTCTTCAACTAAGATATTCATAGCTGATAAAGCTTCACGTATTTTATCAGGATTAGCGCCTGGTTTATCAATTTTATTAATCGCAATAATCATTGGTACACCTGCTGCTTGCGCGTGATTAATGGCTTCTTTCGTTTGAGGCATGACGCTATCGTCCGCTGCTACTACAATAATAACAACGTCGGTTACTTTAGCACCACGGGCACGCATTGCGGTAAACGCCTCGTGGCCTGGAGTATCTAAAAAGGTAACCGATTTACCACTTTCCATTTTCACATTATAACTTCCAATATGTTGTGTAATTCCACCTGCTTCTCCAGCTAACACATTTGATTTACGGATGTAATCCAATAAAGACGTTTTACCATGATCTACGTGTCCCATAATGGTAACAATTGGTGGGCGTTCTATTAAATCCTCTGGATTTTCAGCTTCTTGTTCATCAATTGCTTCTTGAACTTCAACACTTACAAATTCTGTTTTAAATCCAAACTCTTCCGCTACAATTGCTAGTGTTTCTGCATCTAATCGTTGATTGATTGATACAAATAAACCTAAGCTCATACATGTAGAAATAATTTGAGTTACCGAAACATTCATCATTTGTGCTAATTGATTAGCTGACACGAATTCTGTTACTTGTAATGTTTTCTTTTCTAAATCTGTTTGCTCTTGTGCTTCAACCATTTTATCCCTTACATCATCACGTTTATCACGACGATATTTAGATGTTTTGGATTTAGAACCTTTATTACTTAAGCGAGCAAGCGTTTCTTTAATTTGTATTTGTATTTCTTCGTCCGTTAAAGCTGGTCTGGCTTCACGAGGAGTATTTAAAGGCTTTCTAGCTCTTGGATCACCATATTTTTCTTTGGCTTTATCCTTAGCTATTTGAGCTTGTTCAGTACCTACTTTTTTAATTTCTTCAGGACTTAAAACGCCTTTACGAATACGCTTACGTTTTTTCTTATCAGCTAATGATCCACCAGCCGGAGCACCAGATCCTTTTTTGACTTCTTTAATTACAGGTAATTCTATTTTACCCATAATTTTTGGCCCTTCTAATTTTTGATAAACCGTTTCGTGAAATACTTCTTTCGGTTCTTCAATGATTGCGGGCTCAACGATAGCTAGAGTTTCTGCAACAGGCACAGCAATTACTTCTTCAACTACCTCTTCTTTTTTCTTTTTACCTTTAAGGGCTTTTGCTTCCTTTTCAGCTATTTCTTCAGCTTTTTTCTCGTCTTCTTTTTCCTTCTTTGTTTTTTTATCAGGTTTAGTTTTCTGATTTAAAGTACTTAAATCAACTTTACCTAATACTTTAGGCCCAGTTATGGTGTTATTTACTTCTTTAACTTCTTCAATAATTTCAGGTGTTGCAGCAACTTCTGCAGCTTTCTTCGAAGCAGCAATCGCAGCTTCTTTTTTCTTTTCCTCTGCAATTTTTAAGTCCTCAGCAGCTTTAGCCGAAGCCATGGCAGCGTCTTTCAAGCGTTGCTCTTCAGCTTCACGCGCTTTAATTGTTTTAATATCTTCAACAATAAAAGTTTCGCGTTTTATTTTAGTTAAGTTTAAGCCAACATGTTGAGCTTCTTCTTTAGCAGATTTATCTCCAGAAAACTCCTTTGATAATAAAGTATATTCTTCATCACCAATTTTAGCATTCGGATTATTTTCTACTGGGCGCCCCTTAGCAGCAAGGAATTCAGCAATTTTACCCAACGATAAGTTGAATTCTTTTGCTACTTTGCTTAATCGCATTTGTTTTACGTCTGACATATTTTTTAGTTTCCTTGTCTTTTTTTTAGCGTTTAAATAAATTCAAACACAGTAATAATAGTTCAAATATGCCTTTTTATCTTTGTAAAAGAAGGCTAACTTTTTATGCTTAACAATTTATTAATCCTCAAATTCAGATTGTAATACTTGTTTCACTTCATTAATCGCTTCTTCTGTCAAGCCCGTACGACGAGACAATTCAGTAACATCTAATTCTAATACAGATTTAGCTGTATCACAGCCAATGGCTTGTAACGCTTGAATAACAGAGGCTTCAATTTCATCAGAAAATTCTATCAAGTCAACGTCATCAATGTCAGTAGCAGCTTCATCACTATCACGGAATACATCTATTTCGTAACCAGTTAATTTTCCTGCTAATTTGATGTTGAAACCACCTTTTCCGATAGCTAATGAAATTTGATCAGGTCTCAAAAATACTTCAGCACGTTTGGTGTCTTCATTCAGTTTAACTGAAGTTACTTTAGCCGGACTTAAAGCACGTTGAATTAATAATTCAGAATTAGAGGTGTAGTTAATTACATCTATATTTTCGTTTTTCAATTCACGAACAATACCGTGGATACGAGAACCCTTCATACCAACACAAGCTCCAACCGGATCAATACGGTCATCATAAGATTCTACAGCCACTTTAGCTCTTTCTCCTGGTTCACGTACAATTTTTTTAATAGTAATTAAACCGTCAAATACTTCAGGAACTTCCATTTCAAATAAACGCTCCAAAAATGTTGGTGCTGTGCGAGACATGATAATGGAAGGCGTTCCGTTTTTTAATTCTACTTTATAAACAACCGCTTTTACACTGTCGCCTTTTTTGAAAAAATCAGAAGGGATTTGCTCCGTTTTTGGTAACAATAATTCATTGCCTTCATCATCCAACAACATAATTTCTTTTTTCCAAACCTGATATACCTCTGCATTGATAATATCTCCGATACGCTCTTTGTATTTGTTATAAATACCTGCTTTTTCTAATTCAAGAATTTTTTGAACTAAATTTTGACGAACCGATAATACATTACGACGGCCAATCTCATCTAATTTCACTAATTCAGTAACCTCTTCACCGATTTCAAAATCAGGCTCAATTTTATGAGCATCCGTTAAACTAATGTGTTTGTTCTCATCAAAATCAAATGAATCTTCAGCAAACTCATCGTCAACAATCGTTCTGTTTTTATAAATTTCTATATCTCCTTTATCAGGGTTTACGATAATATCAAAATTTTTATCCGAACCATATTTTTTGATTAACATCGTACGAAATACATCTTCAATAATGCTCATTAACGTTGCTCTATCGATGTTTTTGTCTTCTTTGAATAACGAGAATGACTCAATTAAATTTACACTTTCCATTGTTTTGGTTTTTAAAATGGTAATACTGATTTTGTTTCTTTGGTTTGTTTATATGTTAAAGTAATGTTTTCTATTACGGTGTGATTGCCTTTTCCCACTGCTTTTTTCTCTCTACGTGTTTCTTCAATCACAAATTCATTTTCATCAGCACTCACTAAAATACCCTCGTGTTTTACGCCTTCGGTAGTTTTTATTGATACTTTAGTTCCGATATATTTTTTATACTGAGGTAATACTTTAAAACTTTCGGTAGCGCCTGGCGAAGAAACTTGTAGTTCGTAATCTTCTTTTTCTCTATCTAAGTTTTCTTCGATAAAACGACTTAATGCCACGCAATCAGCTATTAATATATGATTTGGAGCATCAATATACGCTTCAATTTTATTACCTGCTAGTACTTTTATGTCTACAATAAATTTATCTGTGCCTTCAAAATGGCTTTCAATTAAATCTATAATCGTTTGTTTCTTAATCATAATTTAGTAAAATAAAAAAGGGACTTATTCGGCCCCTTCAATTTTCTATTTGCGACGACAAATGTAAGCCTTTTATTTAGAAATACAAATTAAATTTAACGTAACTTACTTTTTTATATGCCGTTTAATCCAATAAGTAGTCCCTGTAAAGTAAGTTTAATCGCTTTGAAATCTTATCGTAGCTTAATTAAAGATGGACAAAGCATAATATTTGTCGCTATTAAAACTACAAAAAAAACAATCAGAAGAGGAAATTTAACAGGATTAAGTTTCTTTTTAGCAAGTTCTCTTTTAAATCAGGTAAAAGCAGGTAACAGTGTTGTTGATGCGTTTAAAAAATCAGTTGAAGGAGATGGAATCATTAGTGTTTACATTATCGGTGGTATTTTAGGCTTCGGAATACTAGGTTACTTTATTGTTACCAAATTGTCTAAAAATTCAGAAAAAGAGAGCGAAACACGAAAATATACCAAAAATCGCGCCCCAAGAAATCATCATCAACATCGCGCAATAAAATAAATAACGTGTTTTTTTGATTCTTTACTTTACGTTGAAAATCGTTTTTTGTCAAACACTAAAAATCAAATTTTGTTTAAATATTTGATAAACAGTTAATTACTTCAATCCTTTTTTTTTTGATATTTGGTTGATACAGTTATCTTTGTTGCGAATTTAAAAACCAAAACACAATGTCAGACATTTCAACAAAAGTAGTATCTATTATCGTAGATAAATTAGGTGTAGAAGAAAAAGAAGTAACTCCAACAGCAAGTTTCACTAATGATTTAGGTGCAGACTCTTTGGATACAGTAGAATTAATTATGGAATTTGAAAAAGAATTTAATATCGCTATTCCAGATGATCAAGCTGAAAAGATTGCTACAGTAGGAGATGCTATTTCTTATATTGAAGCAAACGCAAAAAACTAAGAACTCACTTTTAATCAAATTTATTTTTTATGCAATTTAAGCGCGTAGTAGTTACGGGACTTGGTGCTGTTACACCATTGGGCAGTAATATCAACGATTATTGGACCAATTTAATTAATGGCGTATCAGGTGCTGCACCTATTACACGTTTTGATGCATCTAAATTTAAAACTCAATTTGCTTGTGAAGTAAAGGGTTTTAAATTAGAAGATTATTTTGATAGAAAAGAGTCTCAACGTTTAGATGCTTTCTCTCATTACGGAATTGCTGCGTCTGTGCAAGCGGTGGCCGATTCTGGCATAGATAAAGAAGGTATTGATAAAAATGAAATTGGTGTTATTTGGGGTTCTGGTATTGGTGGTTTAGATACTTTTCAGGCAGAAACCTTTAATTTCGCTAAAGGAGATGGAACGCCTCGTTTCAATCCGTTCTTTATTCCAAAAATGATTGCTGATATATGTTCTGGACATATATCTATACGTTTTGGTTTTAGAGGACCAAACTTCACAACCGTTTCGGCTTGCGCTTCTTCAACTACAGCGTTAATCGATGCGTTTACCTATATTAGATTAGGTAGAGCAAACGCCATTATTGCGGGAGGTTCTGAAGCTGCAATTAACGAAAGTGGTATTGGTGGTTTTAATGCTTGCCAAGCGATGAGTATGCGTAATGATAGCCCAACAACAGCATCTCGTCCTTATGATAAAGATCGCGATGGGTTTGTGTTAGGCGAAGGCGGTGCTTGTTTAGTATTGGAAGAATTAGAACACGCTTTAGCGCGTGGCGCTAAAATTTATGCTGAAGTTATTGGTGGTGGTATGAGTGGAGATGCTCATCATATTACAGCTCCTCATCCTGAGGGATTAGGCGCAACGCTTGTTATGCAGCGTGCGTTGAAGGATGCAGAAATTTCTGCAAATGATGTTGATTATATTAACACACATGGCACTAGTACACCATTAGGTGATACAGCAGAGCTTAAAGCCATTGCCAATGTTTTTGGAGAACAAGCATACAAAATGAACATTAGTTCTACTAAATCCATGACTGGCCATTTATTAGGTGCTGCAGGCGCTTTAGAGGCTATTGCAACCGTTTTAGCTGTGCAAAATGATATTGTACCTCCTACAATTAATCATGTAACAAAAGATCCCGAAATTGATCCAAAATTAAATTTGACTTTTAATAAAGCTCAAAAACGTAAAATCAATATTGCCATCAGTAACACCTTTGGTTTTGGCGGACATAATGCCGCTGTTGTTATCAAAAAATATACTGCTTAATTTATTGTTTTGGAAAAGCTTTTATCTATTTTCACCTCCTTTTCTAAGGAAGACAAAGAGTTTAAACAAAAGCTTAAAAATATTTTAGGATTTTCTCCTAGTAATTTGGCATTGTATAAACAAGCCTTCAGGCATAGCAGTTCAAAAAAAGAAATTACAGAACACATACAAAGTAACGAGCGCTTAGAGTTTTTGGGCGATTCGATTTTAGGAGCAGTTGTGGCCGAACATTTATTTAAATTATTTCCTACAAGGGATGAAGGTTTTTTGACACAAATGCGAAGTCGTATTGTGAATGGGCAGCATTTATTAGTGTTAGCAAGAAAATTTGGATTAGATGTTTTATTACAATCACGTTTAACAAAAAAAGAAAAAGTTGATTCATCTGCTTATGGCGATGTGTTTGAAGCTTTTATTGGCGCCATTTATTTAGATAAAGGTTATGAGTTAACTAAACAATTTATATTAAATGATGTGATTAGAAATCATTTAGACATTAATGAGTTGTTGCAAAATAATACAGATTATAAAACTCAATTTCAAATATTAATGCAACGACAAAAAAACACCTTTGCATATACAATTATTAAGGAAGGAGATAGTGGTAGAGAAAAAACATATACGGTTGAATTGTCCATTAACGGTGAGCCACAAGCAACGTTTGAACACAAGTCGAAAAAAGTAGCTGAGCAAAAAGTGGCTCAAGTTGTTTTAGAGCAGTTGGGAGAACAGAAAATAATATCAAATTAATGATTATAAAAAAAGGAAAAAAAGTTTTATTTTTTTAAAAAAAAATTTTGTCAAATTAAAAAAACAATTACCTTTGCATCCCAATTAAAAAGTTGGTAGTTCATTAATATAAAATTTCAAGCGAAAGTAGCTCAGTTGGTAGAGCGTAACCTTGCCAAGGTTAAGGTCGCGGGTTCGAGACCCGTCTTTCGCTCAATAATTCTCTAATATGCCCTGGTGGTGGAATTGGTAGACACGCAGGACTTAAAATCCTGTGTCTTCGCGGACGTACGGGTTCAAGTCCCGTCTGGGGTACTACTTCAAAGTACTAATGTTTGGTAGAGTTAGAAGGAAA